>CAYGOW010000353.1:916-4315 GCA_964351425.1 uncultured Roseivirgaceae bacterium | reverse complement strand
TTTGGCCTATTGGGAACCTCTCTGGCCTTACTCATGCAGTTCTGGATGATGGGGTACGACTGGCCAATGATCATTGGAGGTAAGAATTTTGCGGCTGTGCCTCCTTTTATACCTGTTACCTTTGAACTTACTGTTCTTCTTGCCGCACTGGGAATGGTAGGAACCTTCATGTTGGTTTCCGATTTGAAGCCTTACAAAAAGCCGAGAATTATGGACATCCGGATTACGGACGACAAGCATGTTATGGCGATTGATCTGGCAACCAACAAAATGACCAAGGAAGATATCCGTAAAATCGTTGGTGATAGCGGAGCCACAGAAGTTAATGATAATGATGCGAAACCCTTATATACTAATCTTATTAACCGCCCTGGGCGGGATGCTGTTAACCGCATGTGGTGCCGGCGAGAATGATCCGGGACTGGAGTTTGCTCCAAACATGTATCATTCGGTTCCTTATGATCCGCTGAAGCAAATCACAGAGGAAGGAGCGGGTGAATATGCTGAATTGCTGGACGAGAACAGCGATGAATATGGAGAATATTATAACTCCAATCCGTTAAATAAAGATGCGATGAACAGCATCATGACCATGCGGACGCCACCTGCCAATACGGTACGACGGGATACTTATTTGCCCTATCGCATACCAAAGGACAGCCTGGCACTAGCCGCTGCAACCGTAACCAACCCTTTGCCTGACAGCGAAGAGGTGTTGAAAGGCGGAAAAGAATTATATGAACGATTTTGTGATCACTGCCACGGAGCAAAAGGACTTGGCGCGGAAGAAGGAAGCGTCGGAGAAGTATTTGCCGGTGTTCCGAGCTATACCTCCGCTGCGGTTAAAAATGTCTCTGGCGGACATATTTTCCATGTGATTACACAAGGTAAAGGGCGTATGGGCGCACACGGATCTCAGATCAGCGTAGAAGATCGCTGGAAGATAGTCCGGTATGTTCAAACACTCCAAAACCAATAATTGACTTACGACCGTTTGTCGAACTGATAGACTGACAATACAATGACTGAAGAAAAATTTTCATTTACCTCCGGAGCCAAAAGACAACTAGCCATTACCGGTGTAATTGGCCTTATTCTCCTCGTATTAGGAGTAGTCCTATCTATGAATTCAGGTGGACATGAGGAAGCCGGGCACGAAGGCGACCATGCAACTGTTGTAACGACTGAGCAAACCCTTGAAGCTGCGGTATTGCAGGATGACGAGGCCCATGCCGAAGAAAGTCATGAGGATGAAGCGCATGCGGAAGCTGGCGGACATCATGAAACGGCAGGCTGGTTGAAGCGTCTGTACAATAATCTGTGGGTCAATAATGTTTATTTTACCGGACTGGCCATTATCGGATTATTCTTTATTGCTATTCAATATGCAGCACAAGCTGGCTGGTCGGCGGGTATGAAACGTATTCCGTTAGCCATGGCACACTGGTTGCCGTTTGCAGGCATTTTAATGTTTGTGAGCTGGTGGATCGTGAAAGGAGATGTATTCCACTGGACGCACAGTGATCTGTATAGCGGAGATCATGCGGATCAGATCCTTATCGGAAAAAGTGCATTGTGGTTCTGGCCTTTGGAAGCGGGGAGCGCTGTGCCATTATTTTATATACTTCGAATGATTGTATTCTTTGCTTTATGGTACCTTTTCTTCCTATGGATCAAAAGAGAAATGCTGGCAGAGGATATTGATGGTGGCGTTAACCACTGGTACAAGGCTCGGAAATATTCGGCCATCTTCCTGGTGATTTTTGCGGTATCCTCATCCGTCGCTGCCTGGGACTGGGTAATGTCGGTTGACCCGCACTGGTTCTCAACTATGTTTGGCTGGTATATGTTTGCCAGCTGGTGGGTAAACGGACTGGCAGCCATTACATTGATAATTGTGGTTCTGAAGCAGAACGGATATTTGAAAATCGTTAATGCCAACCACCTGCATGATATTGGAAAATTCATCTTTGGATTCAGTATTTTCTGGACATATATCTGGTTCTCGCAGTTCCTTTTGATCTACTATGCCAACATTCCGGAAGAGACTGTATACTTCATCGAACGACTTTCGAGCAGTCAATATGTATGGGTATTTTATCTTAATATTATATTGAACTTCTTCTTACCATTTTTGTTGTTAATGACAAGAGATGCGAAGCGGCATATGGCATTCCTGAAACTGGTTTGTCCGATCGTTCTGGTAGGTCACTGGTTTGACTTTTACCTGATGATTACGCCAGGTGTCATGAAAGAAGAAGGAGCCTTTGGATTTGTGGAAATTGGGATGCTTTTAATATTTGCAGCGGCGTTTCTCTACGTTACCCTAACCAACCTCGCTAAGGCGCCCCTTTACGCCAAGAATCACCCTATGCTTCAGGAAAGCCTGAATCATCATATTTAAATAAGATTTTAAACGATTAATATAGTTTAGCATGTTTAAAGCTGTTGTTATAATCGGTATACTCCTTCTTTTGGTCATCCTGGTTGTTTTATTCAGGATAGGAAAGCTGGTAGGTATTGTGAAGGGCAAGGACCAGCAAACTGTTGGTACGAGCAACAAAGTAAATGGTGCGTTGATGATGGTCTTTATGATCGTCATGTTCGGCCTGTTCTTTTGGTATTCCATCGCCTATTTTGAGGATTATACCTTACCACTTGCTTCGGAGCACGGGGCAGATACGGATTTTATGTTTTGGATGACCATGTGGGTAACCGGGTTTATTTTCGTATTGACTAGTGTGTTACTTTTTTACTTTAGCTGGAGATATCAGCATAAGGAGGAGAGTAAAGCGAAGTTTTATCCGGACAATACCAAGCTGGAAGTAATGTGGACGATCGTACCTGCTATTGTATTGGCAGGGTTAGTTTTCACAGGACTTCGAACCTGGAACGATATTACCAGCGAAGCGTCTGAAGATGCAGAGGTAGTGGAGATCATGGGGTACCAGTTTGGCTGGGGTTTGCGTTATCCCGGGGTCAAGGACAATGAACTTGGTGATTATAACTACCAGCTCATCGATGCAAGTAACCAGTGGGGAATGGATCTGACGGATGAAAATTCCTATGATGATTTTACACCTACTGAAATGCATATTCCCAAAGGGAAAGAAATACTGTTTAAGATTCGGGCGAAGGATGTATTGCATAGTGTATTTGCACCTCATTTTCGATTGAAAATGGACGCAGTACCAGGAATGCCTACGCATTTTAAATTTGTTGCCAATAAAACAACAAAAGAGATGCAGGAAGAACTGGGAGATCCTGACTTTGAATACTTCATCACATGTACTGAGGTATGTGGCCGTGGTCACTTCTCCATGAAAATCCGATTGGTGGTAGATGAGCCTGCGGAATATGAAGAATGGAAAGCCTCGCAGACTACCTGGCTGAAGTTGT
>CAYGOW010000353.1:272-906 GCA_964351425.1 uncultured Roseivirgaceae bacterium | reverse complement strand
GACAAGGTGCCGGAAGAAAAGCGTGAACTGGCAATTATCAAAGCCGGACTCGAAAGAGATCAAGTACAAGAAATGGAAGCTTCATTATAAGATAAATATACTTTATGGCGACTGCTGATATACATATAAAAGAGAGTACCCCACAGGGTGATCACCACGAAGATCACGATCACCACGGCAATTTCTGGACAACCTACATATTCACTACAGATCATAAAATGATCGCGAAGCAGTTTCTGCTGACCGGTATTTTCTGGGCGATTCTGGGTGGGGCATTGTCCGTAATATTCCGTTTGCAGCTGGGTTTCCCGGACGCAAACCTCGAGTGGATCCGTCCATTACTGGGAGACTGGCTAACCGAACAGGGAAAAATTGATCCGGAATTCTATCTGGCATTAGTAACCATGCACGGTACCATTATGGTATTCTTTGTTTTGACAGCCGGACTGAGTGGTACATTCAGTAATTTCCTGATTCCATTGCAGATCGGAGCGCGTGATATGGCTTCCGGTTTCATGAACATGTTGTCATACTGGTTCTTCTTCTTATCCAGTGTAATCATGTTTACATCGCTGTTTATTGAAACAGGGCCTGCATCAGGGGGTTGGGTAATTTATCCGCCATTGAGTGCATT
>CAYGOW010000353.1:0-262 GCA_964351425.1 uncultured Roseivirgaceae bacterium | reverse complement strand
CTCAGGCCGTATCCGGATCGGGTCTTGGAATGACTTTATGGTTGGTATCCATGGCATTGTTTATCGTCTCAACGTTGCTGGGTGGAATAAACTACATTACGACCGTGATTAACTTGCGGACAACAGGGATGTCATTCTCCAAGTTACCTCTCACCATATGGGCATTCTTTCTGACAGCTATCATTGGACTGTTGTCTTTCCCGGTTTTGTTTGCAGCTGCGTTGCTGTTGATATTTGACCTTTCGTTTGGAACAAGTTTCTA
>CAYGOW010000352.1:4032-4326 GCA_964351425.1 uncultured Roseivirgaceae bacterium | reverse complement strand
TTCTGAAAGACCGTCAAGACGCAGTCTTGTAAGGGATTTCAGGGCAAAAAAGCAGCCAGGCGCCATAGCGCCTGGCAGGCTTTTGATCTGAACACACCCCTGACCAGGATCGCTGACTCTGTCCGCCGTAGCCCCAGCGAAGGAGGACGGAGCAGCAATCCTTGCTTAAATCGAGCGAACACAGATTCTTCCTTTCTAACCTCATAGTAGATCACCGGCAGGCTTTTATAAATAGATTAACCCTCCGGGGTTAATTATTCATCTTGCCAGGCGTGATGACCTATGATTAGCTTA
>CAYGOW010000352.1:0-4022 GCA_964351425.1 uncultured Roseivirgaceae bacterium | reverse complement strand
AGTAGTTATATATTATAGAATCTATCAATGATGACTAAAGTCAAAACATACTTTACTTTTTTTATTTTGCTATTTGCTACAGCAAGTTGTGAGACTAAAGACCCAATTCATCCCTGTGGATGTGAAAGTCATCCAACTGGAGTAATAGACGAGGTTCGAGGGAAAATATGGTCAGGAGATAGCGAAACGTATATTGAGTTACTTTCATTGAAGGATTCCATCAGCATTTTACCTTGTAGCGAATTGAGTAGTGGTCTTAAGCAAACTGATTTGTACGTTACTTTAAGTGGTGAAATAAAAAATCGATGTTTGGACGAAATACATTACCCATTTAATATTACAGATATTCGGCAAGTATTTGATTGTAGTAGTGCCACGGGCGCGCAAACTATGAAGTGTAACATGTTAGGGGTTTGGGAAGGAAGGCCGTCAAATTGTCCTGGATGCGTTAAGGGAGACTACTTTGTAGATGTGAATGATACGATATATCAGACATATGGTAATGATGAAACCGTTTTCAAAACATATTATCAGATTCTTTCTGATGATTCTATTAAAGTGTCTCGCTCTTCAGGTATTTCTACGCATAAATATATATTTCACAACAGTGACTCACTTGAATTATTACAATATAGTCGGCTTATAACAGGATCGGGCTGGCAAGACCTAACCCTCACGCGTAAAAAATAATAAATAGTTATAGGCTAATGTATTGCCGAAATGCGATGATCAGTAGCTCCGGAATATCCAATACGGGTTGGTGTACTGAAAAATAGGTACAATATTGAGCATTCCCCAGCGAAGGCGGTGGCTACTTTTTACTGTAATTATTCAGGCGCAGCCCCGAGGCTACGCCTGACAGAATGGTTACTCAGTGTCCGTCTCCGACGATTTTACAGATGACTCTACCTGTAAGGAGCTTAAGTCGGTCACAATAAACCTATCCATCACATCGCGTATTTTTTGACGCTGGTCGACGTCGGACAGCCCCTCCCCCTTTACCTCATCCTGGAGGGCAAATAAATCCATGAACAAAACTTTATCATCCACCCTTTTCCGGATATGGAATGACTGTTGTTTGTCAAATAACTCATTCCATACTAATCTGACGTTCGCCCAGTAAGCCTCGTGCGTTTTCCACCATTCAGCCGCTACCTGGCACCGCGAATCATCGGTCCGCTCATAGGTGTTCCATCCTTTCTCCTGAGCGATCAGTTTATCTCCTTGGGAAGTACGGACGAGTTTATCATTGTCCTGCTCGTGTATCCAGCCCTCTGAAGTAATCTCGTGACGGTTGCGCCGTTTCATGACATTATAATCGTCCCGTTTGCTGAATTCCCGTCGGGGTAATGGGGCATCCGCAATGGCTTCCCAATACGACCTTCCGTCGGCATGAATCCAGGTACCGGAACCTTCGTACCTGGGTCCGTCATCCACCTGAAAAACCTTTTGGGTCCATTGACCGGCAACTACCTCCGTATTCAGCTGATTAAACAGCCAGGTATTCTCCTGGTCAAAAACATACAGCTCTGTATTCTCATACAACCAATCCTGTCGCCAGTGCTTAATAATCATACTGTCACGGACAATTAGTAAATGCTGGAGACTTATCTCGTCTTTTTCATTCACAATGGGTAAGACATATTCGAGTCCGCCCGAACGATAATTCTCGTGAAATTCATAGGCCGGGTCAGGGGAAAATGTCTCTGCAAAATTAAAGGTGACCTCATAGCAGCCACACATGGACAGTATCGCATCCCGATCCGATTTCTTCTGGGCATTCAGGCCGATAAAAGGAACAAGCAATAAGAGTAGAAGTACAATTCGTTTCATTTGTAAGCAGGTTTAAGGAATACATGTTTCAGCCGGGGGTATTCCCAGGCGATTAGAACTAAATTGGCAATCAAATACAAGCCGCTAAGTGCGATTTCTCCGATTTCTTGTGGGGTGAGAAACAGGTGAAACAGAAAAATATTCAGGGTGATTGGCACTAGCATCACCGCGCCCATCAGCGCCAGATACTGGCTCACCAGGAGAATACCGCACGTGATTTCCGCCACGCCCACCATCTGCCAGAAGTAGTCACTCTGTTTCATTCCGCCAATCAATGACCGGATCTTTACCACGTGTTCGGGTACCGGTTCATTCGGGTCCGACGCCGGTCGGGGCGAAGTATTGAATTTCTGAATTCCGGCGTAAATGAACAGGACCCCCAGACCAATCCGGAGGCTCGTGAGCAACCATTTCCACACTTTACTCATAGGGTTATTTGTATTTAGATTAATTCTAAATAACAAAAATAATCTCGGGACGAATATGACGCAAGCCTGATGCTCTTAAAATTTTGATGGCGCCGAAAGAAAAATAAATACCCGGAGCAAATAAGTGAAATCAAAATTTACACGAACGAAGTCATTCATCGATAAATAGAGGTTACCAATAGACACATAACCTGATATATACAGGTCAAAAAAGAAGTATATCTGAACACAGTGCAATAAAATAAATTGTATGCTTAAAACTATTTCATGGTTCAGATACATCTGTTTTTTTAACCAAATGATAATATGATGAAGAGAATTTTTAGTTATTTCTTAATGGTCCTTTTTGCAGGGGCTTTCGTAGCATGTGGAGATGATGATGAAATGGATGGCCCCCTCACACAGGTTCAGGCTGAATCATTCGCCTTATCCGCTATCACTGGCACATCAGGTTCGATCACCTCCTCCGATGTGGACACAACTTCTACAAATCTGTTGTATTACGACATAGACATCGTAACCACGGAAGGAGCTGTACTCGAATTTGAATACTATCAGGCCGATCGCTCCTTAAAATCGATAGAGGGTGACAGCGGTCCTTTTGATTACGAGGTAAACCCGGGAATGGGACTGGTTCCATTTTCTATAGCAAGAGCCGCTGCACTGGGCACTATTTCAGACGGATCAGGAGAGATCCTGAGATGGGATCTGGAATTTGATAACTCACGGAATATATGGGTATATACCCTTGAAATAATGGACGGCAATGAGGTAGAGTCTACAATTTTAATCAATGCCTCTACAGGTACTATAACCCAATAAAGGGTTCCGGTATTCACTTAAAGTCTTCATGCGCTCCGCAAGGTTCGTATGAAGACTTTTTTTATTCCAAGAACCTTGTGATATACCTACCACGGGCACTCTTCTTTATGCCAAAAAGTATTACGCCTTGGAGCAACCCGATTCATCGTAAAGATGTTCTTCCAGGCTCATCCTTTCATTAACAGACAACATGTCGGTTTTTCACAAACGGAATATAACACGCCCAGTCACGAGAGCAATTGTTCCACACCCCCGTTGATCAACACAAGTCCAAAGACGGTCAGTAGAATGACCAGCAACATATGATTATTCCGGATCAACCACGCCTTCCATCGCTGAAACCTGTCTTCCACTTTATTACCAAAAAGGATATGCACCAGAGTGGGGAAAATGATCAGCAGGCTTCCAATAATTGTGAAAAGTAAAAGGTACCAGTATATCCCGGCTCCTTTTGCAGAAACGTCTTCAATTTCCTTAGCTCCTGCTGCACTCAAGGCGAAATTCTTCACGTTAACCACGGAAAGCAGAATGCCTGTAAAAAATGACTTCCAGAATCCAAACCGGTCGATGTGCACGAATATCTTTGGCGTTTTTACCTCATCCCCTGGTCCCGGGCGGTTGAACCAGTAACGCACTGCCCCAATAAGCAACAGGACTCCCACTCCTATTCGAAGCATCGCGGAAAAGTCCGTAGGCTGACTCTGATCAGCTTCGAGTCCCGGAATGTTGAATACAATCACTCCCACCACGTAAATCCCCAGGAACCATCCGCCCAAAAAAGAGGGCCCGTTTACCGAAGCCCTCGGGGTCATCAACAGCATAAAAATGGCAATAACGGGCAACGGACTCAATGCCAGCCCGATCGCCATAGGTAAAGAGGCCTGTACTGCTTCGCTCAAATGTCCTTTACTTCACCTTCATATTCACAGGGTCCCACTG
>CAYGOW010000351.1:0-4328 GCA_964351425.1 uncultured Roseivirgaceae bacterium | reverse complement strand
TTATCATTCTTTTAAGCTGAGTAAAAATTCTTTTATATGATTTGTGACTAATTCAGGATTTCTTTCAAATTTATACCCTGTTACGGCTCTTACATCAAGATTCACAATTTTTAGAGAAGGAAAAGATGCTATCCATTTTTGAACATCAGCTGTGAGCAATGGCTTCACAGTATTATCAAAGTAATCTTCAACTTCCGCTTTTACCTCCTCGTCAGATGATACTTTTTGGAAAAACTTCTTTGGTTCATCATATTTTATTCTCTCTGGAGCAGAAGCATACATGAGAATCATATTCATGTTTTCGATTCCACGTTGGTTATTGGAATTTAAAAACCCAAGCGCTTGGACATTTGGAATTTCTTTCCCTTCAGTAAGATATAAAGGTTGATAAGACGTGATGGATTCTACACTTTCATTAGCATATTCTTCACCACCTTGAGCCCAGAACATCATTTTATAAGAATCCAGAGAATCTTTTTCAATTATCTCTTTAAAACTGAATCCTGGATTTCCTGCTAAATAAATTTGACCAATATTCCTTTCTGGATGGTTTTCCGCTAAATAGGTCATCATAGATCCGGCATACGAATTCCCAATGAAGACTGCTTTATCAATTGATAAGAATGTTAAAAGCTTCAATAAATCGTCGACATCAGTTTTCACTCCCTTAGAGTCGTTGTCAGAATAACTTTTCCCATACCCTCGCCTTGAATAAGTTATGATTCTGTGAGAATTCTCAAAGTTTGAAATGAAGTTGTCGTACTGACTACCATCACGGCTATCTCCATGAATAAAAACTAGTGGTGTTTTATCTGAACCAGAGTCATAATAATCAATTTTCACGTCTTCAAATTCTGCAATTGCCTTTTCCTGTGCATATGAGAAGGAAAGTAGGAAACAGAAAAATAAGGTGGCCAGGAGCATTAAATGGATGTTGTTTTTTTTCATATCAGTTAGAATAAGCTAAGACGGTTTGGCTATACATGGCGTTCCATGTGGCATACGACTCATTATATGCGCATATAAATATATTCATTTCCCAATTACTTTCCCGGGGTAAACATACTTTTTGAGGAATCTAAGTGCCTGTTAGCCAGGCTATAAATTAGCCAGTCAGACTTGTTCTTAACCGTCGGAACAGCCATCAATAGCTGTCGCAAGATAGTTCAAGAAAGCATGTGCGTGCCTTATCCAATATTGTTCCGGCCAGGTAACCTCACGATACTCCGGCAAATTTAATCCCGGTCAGTTCTGCCATATCTTTTTTCCAGGTGGTGAGATCATTTTGGTTAAACTTGTTCAAATGCGTATGACCACAGGCCCGCGCTAATACCTGCATTAATTCAGTAGACGCAGAAAAGAAATTGTGAAGTTGTTTGGCCGATTTATTGATATCGATCAGTTTCCTCAATTCGGGTTTCTGCGTGGCCACGCCGGACGGACAGTTATTTGTGTTGCACATCCGCGCCGCGACACAACCAATCGCCTGTATGGCGGAGTTAGCCAGGGCAACGCCATCGGCACCCAGGGCCATGGCTTTTACGAAGTCAGCCGGAACCCTGATCCCACCCGTAATTATCAGGGTAACATCTTTCCTGTTTACCTTGTCGAGGTAATGCCTCGCCCTGGCCAATGCGGGAATGGTTGGAACCGAAATGTTATCCCTGAAGAGTAAGGGCGCCGCTCCGGTGCCTCCTCCCCTTCCATCCAGGATAATATAGTCAGCCGACGCGTCCAGGGCGAATTGGATATCTCCTTCTATATGATTCGCAGAAAGCTTGAAGCCGATGGGAATACCGCCCGTCTTTTCGCGTACCCGGTCAGCAAAGGCCCGAAAATCCTCCACGGTAACTAAATCATCAAAGGTTGGTGGCGACACGGCAGGCGTCCCTTCTTCCAGCTTGCGCACTTCGGCAATTTTTCCGGTTACTTTATTTCCCGACAGATGGCCACCGGTTCCCGTTTTCGCACCTTGTCCGCCTTTAAAATGAAATGCCTGTACCCGCTCCAGTTTATCCCAAGAGAAGCCAAATTTTGCGGAGGCCAGTTCATAAAAATACCTGGAATTTGCTGCCTGCTCCTCATCCAGCATACCGCCTTCACCCGAACAGATCCCTGTTCCTGCCAACTCGGCGCCTTTCGCCAGTGATATCTTTGCTTCTTCTGATAATGCACCAAAACTCATATCAGACACAAACAGCGGGATGTCCAGCTTCAACGGCTTTTTCGCATTGGGTCCGATAATTAATTCCGTACCAACCGGCACATCTTCCATCAATGGTTTTTTCGCCATTTGCGCTGCCAGTATCTGAATATCCTTCCATTGCGGCAGATCCGGAATGGGTACCCCCATAGCGCCCATTTCCCCGTGATGGCCAAGCTTGGATAGGCCGTCCTTTGCCAGGGACTTGATGTAGGCCAGGGTGGGCTCCTCGCGTGTCGATCCTGAACTCTCTGATTTAGATTCTTCCGACTCGCTACTCTCCTCATCCAGTTTGGCGTGTGTTCCGTCACAATACGGCGGATTCTTCGTGTGCTTACACATGCACAAATACGCTTCGCCCGACTCCTCTGCAACGAAATTCTTCGGAATAATGTCGGTGTTGGTATGCGAACCATCACAAAACGGTTGATTATTACTCAAACCGCACGCACACCAAGTTTTTTCCTCACCTTTTTCCAGTTCGACCCTGGCCGGTTTTCTATCTGCTATTTTAGGTTTATCCATGTATTTATTTTTATAGGATTATTAGGCGCCGTGCATCGAACAATATGAAAGCCTTTTTCACCCAGGATGAATAAAGGCATTCGGTCCATCCGATTGTTGGTTTACTCCGGAGAATATTACAGGTCACAAACTGCAAGTACTCGAAGAAATCAAATACGACTTGTCCTGATTATTTAAGGTTGATGCTGATTGTCACTATCTGCAATGACCTGTTGGGCTTTTTCTACATCTGATTCGTAAACATACAATTCCACGCTATTCTCCGGGACCCCAAATCCAGCAATCCTGGCCGATTCGACGTTGTCCTTGATCATCGAGGGAATGTGATTCTCCTCCAAAAGAGACGCGATCCGTTTCACATGTATCGCATTGCTGGAAAGTATTCTTACCGTTTCTTTCATAGTGACTGCATTCAATTCATTACACACATTAATATACGAATAAATGCATACAATCCGGACCGGATTTTCCACAAGCACCCATGGCATCAACCATTTTATTCTAACTAAAAGGGCTTTCCATGCATCATGGCTGTCCCGTTTTTCGTCAGTTCAGATTATCCAAATACGATAAGATTTTTTTTGCCTTTTGAATGTGCGTTTCCAAATCATTTCGTATCGGTGCCCTGTAGGCGCCTATCATGCCCACCTGTTTTTTCAGGTACTCATTATTCCGGATACTTTCCCATGCCACATTATACTTCCAGGAATAATTAACAACAATGGAGCTGTCTGCCGCATAATAATCCTGATAGAGTAACGGACTATGATATTTCAACATTTCATCCCGGTAGTCATACCAGGCAGTCTTGAGAATGCGGTCATTAAACAACGCCACCCAAGCATCCCGGATATAATAGTCGTCCAGTAATCTCTTTAATTCAACATCATTGAACAGGTGAATATTATTGCTGGAAATGAGATCATTATAGGTAGAGGTGATAATGGTACTGTTTGGGATAAATCCAACCGAAACGATGGAGTAGGTAAGTTTCAACGTGTCAATATCCTTCAACGTATTATCCATAAATTGAGCAAGGTAACGTCCTTCATCATTTAAGGTTGTGTTTAAAGTAATCAGATTCTCCAGATTTGCTATGTCCTTATTCAGGTCGACCATTAAATTCTCTACATACGAATCTTTCAGGCGGTTATTTTTCCTGTTTTCATTCCAATTGTTCACCTGCAAAGCAAGTAAAATCCCAATCATCACGAGCAGAATTTCACCCAGGGCATATTTCAGGTAACTGGCTGTTTTACCTTCTCTGAGAAGTCTTTTACGAATATTTCTAAAGAATTTTAACATTGCATTGATTCGCGACACGTCTTAATGAAGTCCCGCCCCTTTTTATTCACTTATTCTTGCCTGGCTCTTGCTTCTGCTTAAAAAACAGAACACTTCCAATGATAACTACGCCAATGAATATCCCATAATAAGCCTGGGAAAAGTCATCATTGCTAATTGCCCCATATAGGCCGGCCAGAATACTTAGCGCGCCAATTACTAGTAATATTACTTTTACGGGTCTGGTCATTGTCAGTTATTTGGAATGTATCGGTTTACTTGCCAATAAAAATTTATCTGCTCGATGATCATCGTT
>CAYGOW010000350.1:0-4333 GCA_964351425.1 uncultured Roseivirgaceae bacterium | reverse complement strand
CCCCCAAATCTCCATAGCCCAGGTCATCGGCCAGGATGTAAATAATATTGGGGCGTGCTTCTTCCGGGGGCGCCTCTTCGGCCGGTTGCTGGCAGCCGGCAAAGAGGATTAGTCCGCCCGCCAGGCTGATCAGGGACAACCTCCACCCTTTTATCGACGTATGTATCATCATAACTATTTTTTGGAAGCTGATCGAAATTTTAATTAACCCTCTTCGTTTGATCTTTCAAAGGGTTTATCGTAGTTTGTTGTACAATAATTTTTTCAGGTCGTGTTGCGTGTAGTCAGGAAGATCATTTTTTCGCTGTTGATCCTGTTTGGTGTGCTGTTGGTATCGGGGATAATCATTACTCAGGTTTTCAAGGACCGTCTTATTCAGCACCTGGTCACCGAGATCAACAAATCTCTTAATACCCCGGTAAACGTGGCTGAGATTGATATGTCGGTCTGGCATCATTTTCCGCGTGTCTCCTTTCGCTTTACTGACATCGACATCAAGGATAGTTTCCCGGGAAACGACTCCACGCTCCTCCATGCTGAAATACTGGATTTAAGCTTTAACCCGCTCGAAGCGGCTTTTGGCGATCTGGTCGTGGACAAGGTCTACCTGAAGAATGCCAGGGTGCATCTGCGTATGGCGCCCGACGGATCAATTAATTACGCCATTTTCAAAGCACCTGCCGATTCAACCAGCAAGAAAAAGCCCGTGCGCCTTAATCTGGCAGGCATTTCCCTGGAGAATGTAAATTTCCGCTACGACAATGCCTACCGCAACATTACCCTTGACTTTCTTAGTCCGTCCCTGGACGCCTCGGTCATAGCCGAAGGGCCCCGTTATGATATTCAGGCCAGGGGGGATGTGATCACAAAGCTCGTGGAAACAGGCGGCAAGCAGTATTCCTGGGATTTCCCCGTAGCCGTTGTTTCTTCCCTGACTTACAATGACTCGCTCAAGCAGGTAGATATTTCGCCCTCCACGGTGTCCCTGTTCGGATCAGACTTCGCCGTTTCCGGGACCTATGCCTTTCTTGAATCCTCATCCATTGACTTGTCCGCCGCCAGCGATGCCACCAATATTGAATCATTACTGGCCCTGCTTCAATCCGGAACTGCAGATAAACTGTCCGATTATTCCAGTAACGGAGAGGTTTATTTAAACGCCTCAATTAAGGGCAAATGGACTGAGAAATCATCCCCTGCCCTCGCAATTTCATTCGGACTACGGGGTGCCGATATTCGTCACAATCCCTCAGGAATACGGTTGACCGGAACCCATCTGAAGGGGGAATTTGCCGCCCCGAACCTGAGCAACTATGCTTCTTATGTCCTTACACTCAACGGTATTCGCGGATCACTCGGGGACCACGGCTTCACGGGAGATCTCACTTATAAAAATCCGGAGAACCCATACGTTGCCTGTCAATTTAACGGCAAGATCAATGTCAAGGAATTACTCCAATTTATCCCTGTAGACGGGATTCAAAACGGAAGCGGGCTGGCTCAGGCCGATGTGTCTTTCGAAGGCCTTCTCGGCAACCTGAAACAGAAACGGGCTTTGTCCAAAATCAAGACGTCAGGCGAATTCGAACTGGAGTCGGTATCGATCGATTTTACTGAGCTTACCACCGGACTGCGTAATGTCAACGGACACCTCTTATTCAACAATAATGACCTCGAGGTCCGGGATGTTTCAGGGCTTTTCGGCCGAAGTGACTTTCTGCTGAATGGATATTTCAAGAATGTAATTGCCTATTTTCTTTTCGAAGAGGAGCCTGTTGGCATTGAATCCAGCCTTAAATCCAAAAGGATCGACATGGATGAACTGCTGAGCCTTAGTCAGAACCGTTCCGACGGAGACGAACCCTACTCCTTTACCATATCCAACCGGTTGCGGTTAAATTTCGACTGCGAAATCGACCGTCTTGATTTTCGCCGGTTTCATCCTACCCGTATCAAAGGAGACCTGAAGGTTAAAAACAAGGTGGCATTTACCGATCGCCTTGAACTCACCAGTATGGGAGGCGACCTGTCGATTTATGGCATGGTCGATGCCAGCAAGAAAGACCTTGTACGTATCAGTACTCATTTTGACGGGAAAGGCCTGGCCATTGACAGTATCTTCTATGTCTTTGAGAATTTTAACCAGGATTTCCTTGTAGATGACCACCTGGAAGGGTCGATTGATGCGGCCATTGATGCTGAAATGATCTTTAATGACCGGCTTTCGCTTTATTCGGAGACACTATCTGCACACAGTTCATTTACCATCAAAAACGGTGAGCTCAACAACTTTGAGCCCATGCAACGTCTATCAAAGTACCTGGATGAACGTAAACTGGAACATCTGAAATTCTCCGAATTACGGAATGAAGTGGTCATTAAAGACCGAACTATTTTTCTTCCCCAGATGGAAGTAGGCTCTAATGTTACCGACATCCGAATTAGCGGAACGCATACCTTTGACCAGAAAATCAGTTACAATGTCGTGGCGCCGCTGAGGAGTAAGCCCAAATATGACACAGACCGGGCCTTTGGTGCCATCCGTGACGATAGCCAGGGCCGGACTATGCTCTTTCTTAAAATAGTTGGAACCACCGCTGATTATGAAGTCCTGTATGACCAGGAAAAGGTAAAGGAGAAAATTGCTAACGATATACGGAAAGAAGCCACCGAGCTTAAAGAGGTCTTTAAGAACAAGGGGCAACAAGCCGAAACCCCGGTGCTTACCGAGGATGACTACTTTGAATGGGAAGATGAAGGCGACCAGTAACTACCGGCGGATATATTTTTCGAAAGTGTTGTATTCCTTCTCAAACCACCTGTCTTCCGGAAGCGATTTAAAGTAATCATACGTGATCTTCAGTCCCTCCGAACGGCTCACCTTAGGCTGCCATCCAAGAATTTCTTTCGCTTTGGTAATATCCGGCTGACGCTGCATCGGATCGTCTTTCGGCAGCGGTTTGTAAATAACCTTCTGTGTAGTCCCGGTCAATTTGATAATCTCCTCTGCAAAATCACCGATAGAAATTTCATCCGGATTACCAATATTCATGGGCTGGGGATAATCGCTCATGAGCAAGCGGAATATTCCCTCGATCAGGTCATCCACATAACAAAACGAACGCGTCTGGGAACCGTCACCAAAAACAGTTAGGTCTTCTCCACGAAGCGCCTGGCCAATAAACGCAGGAAGCACACGGCCGTCATTCAATCGCATTCGGGGACCATAGGTATTGAAAATACGCACAATGCGTGTTTCCAGACCATGAAACGTATGATAGGCCATGGTCATTGCCTCCTGGAAGCGCTTGGCTTCGTCGTACACACCACGTGGTCCAACCGGATTCACATTCCCGTAATATTCCTCTGTTTGTGGATGAACCAATGGATCACCATAGACCTCCGAGGTGGAGGCAATTAACATCCTGGAATTTTTGGATTTGGCCAGTCCGAGCAGGTTATGCGTGCCAAGGGACCCCACTTTCAATGTCTGGATCGGAATTTTAAGATAATCGATCGGACTTGCCGGTGAAGCAAAGTGGAGAATATAATCCAGTTTGCCAGGCACGTGGACAAAGTTAGAAACGTCGTGATGATAAAACTGAAAGTCTTCGTTCTCAAAAAGATGTTCAATATTCTTGAGGTTGCCGGTGATCAGGTTATCCATTCCTATTACTTCGAACCCTTCTTTCATGAATCGGTCACAAAGATGAGACCCTAAAAAGCCGGCGGCACCGGTAATCAATACGCGTTCTTTACTCATATCTATTATTTTGAATGTACTCTGCCCACACTAAAGTAGTCAAAGCCAAGTTCTTTCATTTCTTCCATGGAATAGAGGTTCCTTCCATCAAAAATTGCCTTATGGGACAACGAGTCGGCTATTCTGTCAAAATCAGGGGTTCGGAAAACCGGCCATTCGGTCGCTATTAATAACGCATCTGACCCTTCAATAGCTTCATACGCATCCTTGGCGTAGTAAATTTTATCCCCGATGCGGGACTTAACATTCTCCATGGCCTCCGGATCATAGGCACGCACCTTCGCACCGGCCTCAAGCAATAAATCAATATTATACAAAGCAGGAGCTTCACGGATATCGTCAGTATATGGTTTAAAGGCAAGTCCCCATAAGGCTATTGTCTTTCCTTCCAGGCTACCACCGAAATACTCCTTTATCTTGGGAACAAGTTTCACCTTTTGAGCATCATTAACATCCATCACTGACTTGAGAATGCGGAAGTCATACTTCACTTCTTCCGCGGACATAGCCAGCGCCTGTACGTCTTTCGGGAAACAGCTTCCTCCATAGCCTATGCCGGCAAACAGAAAT
>CAYGOW010000349.1:262-4335 GCA_964351425.1 uncultured Roseivirgaceae bacterium | reverse complement strand
ATCGAGCATCACCCAGGAGGCCGATCTGATTGAGGCCCCCGGCAGAGGTAAAACTAATTTCAAATTGCAGCTCTGCATTAAAGACCTCTCTGGATGCCGTACCCAATGCGATCATGGCTTTTATTCCGATAAGAATATCATCGTCCGGCACGTATTTTATGCCTGTCATGGACTGCCCCAGTTGTGACGGGATGTCATCAAAGGACAACGAATCCTTAGAGACTGACGGTGAAGGCTCGGGCAATGATACCTTGGTGAATCCTTCCCGACGCATATGATAATACGCGCCCCCCCCAAAGCCGTAGAGGGTCAGGCCTGAAGGTCCTAACGGAACACCGGGTGCAAAGGACACCGCAGCATCGGCAAACCAATATCGGTATCCATTTACCATACCAAACTGTATCACCGCACCTACTTCAATTTTTGGTTGGAATGAAGCACGTATCGCACCACGCATCCCGGTACCAAATACCGGATTATTTTCAAAGAAGTCTATTCGTCCTTTAAAGGCATAACCGGGTCCACTCACATCGAGGCTTAGACGTTCTACCTTGACCCTGCTGAAGGACCATTTCTGTACGCCGTCCACAAGGTCAATATTGCATAGGACCATGACGCGTCCACCTGCCGCAAATCCATTCTCTGAGTCCTTCATCAGATTGACATCTGCATCGATGACAAATCCAACCTCCTCAGTTACCTGATCTTTAATAAAACCAATGGCATTGATCTTTATCGGAAATTCACCCATTTGATCCTGTTTGCCCTTACTACTATATTCCCAGGTACCCGGTTTTAGATAAGGTTCCCTGGTGGACAACTCCAAATTCTGGAAGGTGATGCCATGAATCTTGAGGGAGTCCTTGGGTACACCGGAGGATGCGACATTGGAGGCCCCACCCGTTGCACCCGTATTGTTTTCTGGAGGCGCATCTCCTTGTACACCTGTAGAGAAGGTGGCCGTACCATTGAGCACCGCCTTGGCAATAAAGCCCAGTTTCTCTGTATACTCAATGCTGATCTTGGAATTCTTTTCGATAATAAAACTAGATCCACCCATCGCTGGCGACTTCAGCACCATCTGATCCTGTACGTCTACCGCAAAGAGATATTGAGATGTCATGGGCATCACAAACGCCTTATAACCCAATGTTGTGCTGTCAAACATGGGCATTCTAATTCTTCCCGCAAAACCTCCTCCGTTGGGAATATTTTGCTTGACGGCTATGGCGATCGAATCCACCGACATTCTCCATGTACCAATCTTGCCTTCATCGAGCGTGAGCAAATCCGTGCCGAATATGGCTCCAGAAAAACCGGTATAGTCAATCACCAGATTTTCCACGCCGATCGAGATCCCGGTGCGAACCTGCTCATTGATTATTTGCGTATCTACCTGCGCAGATCCGGACGCTGCTGCCACTGTGGTCGTATCCTGGGTGATCGCATCCGGAAGTTTGACCCGGGCACTTTTCATATAAAAGCCCTGCCACAATTTACCCGGCACTCCCAATGCATTTACATCGGGGTGATTGTATTTCAGTGGGAACTGCATCCCCGTTGGAGTGTAGGTGTCACTAAAGTCAAAGACTGCTCGATCTACTGACCACACAAATCCAGGGAGTTTTCGCACCTGAAAGGGCTGGATGGCAAGTTCGACAACCATGCTCTCCAAATCTTCGACGCTTATGCTAAAAGCAGCTGTGACATAACTGGTGGTATCGGCCGTCATATCGTTCTTCACGGGCACAATAATGCTCGGACAAATGTCGACCGAAGCATCAATGCTAAATTGCTTAAATCCATTGCAATCCCAGCTGACAAATGTTTTTCCACCTCGGCCCAGAATATTCAGGCGAAATTTTCCTTGCATCGGCAAACTCAGGTTACTAGCTAGTGCCAGTCGAGATTCCCCGCTCATGCCACCGGGATGGAAAGGTGTGCCCCTCGATCTAAATTTGAGCTTATAATTTATGCCCGGAATGGTTGCCTGCATGACGGCATCCAGCTGTGCAGGTTTATTCGGGAAGAAGGTCATCTTATGAATGAAGACGGTATACTTCACACTGTCATTATCCGGTTTGACCCCAATCGGAAGGATAGATCCTTCAATATTATGGAAAAGCGAGGTTCCGTACGTACTTGGAGCATTGGGAGCGGTGCTGGTATCTGTTGGAGGGACAGGTTGCTGAGCAAGGGCTGTCGAATCCGTTGGAATCGAAAGGCCAGCACCACTGCTATCCTGGGTAGTAGAATCCAAAATCGCGCTCGGTGGCATCGTACAAAAGCTAAAATCCTTAGCAGCAGCAGCAGAGTCAGACACTTCCGCCAAAGCGGGAACACTAGCCTCGCCTTTTGTCTCTGCTTGCACTGTACCGTCGAACACAATTCGCTCCACATTGACCTTGATGTCATCAAACACGACCCGCATGTTTCTGGACAACCACGGTACGTAGATGGTCCCTTTCCCATTATATACATCACCGTTCTTTGCCACGGTGCTAATGATCATATCGAAATTGCCGATCTTCACTACATCACCGAGATTTAAATTGGCAATGGGATATAATGGCGACGGCTTCGCAACGCTCGGTACTTCTCCACATTCAAAATCACCAAGGTTTCCACCCGGATCGTCCATCAGAAGGTTAACAGATTGCGACCAGTCACTAGTAGAGGTTGCTCCACAGAGACTTTGCACCTGGAACTCGTATGCGGCTCCAGTGGCTAATCCCGAAACCGTGTGATTTGGGAAAGTAGTTTCATCCTCATACCAGGGAGATCCCGGTATGGAGGCATTGCGATATCGTACCAGAAATGTGGCATATCCGGCAGGGGGAAACCATGATAGATTTACGGATTGAGGATCAGAGCTCACGATTTGCAACCCCTCCGGCGCTTGACAGGATTCACCGTAATAAAATTCCTGATACTCACTCCATCCCTGATTTTTGAAAAAATGTACGTTTGTAATATCTCTTGCTCTCACTCGAAGCAAATAACGCTGACCCCGTGAAAGCGCTGGATCTGCAGCAGAAACAAGCGCCGTTGTAGCGCCCATCAATGTCTTTTGGAAGAAGGGCTGCTGAAAATCAAAAATCTGGTCTATTGTCAGGGACGACTCTGTGGGGTATTCGAAGACCTGGACATCATATTCGGTAGGGAAAGTTCCGGCATGCATAGCCTGCCACTGAATGGCCAGTTGCTGAGGTTCAGAAGTAAGTGCGGCACCTATGGGAGACAATATCACCGGTGGATCATTGATCACCGCATTGATCAGGGCACAACTCCGGGCAGAGGCGGCATCTTCACTAAAGCGATCATAATCCACGGCTTCAAAGCAGAAATTGTACAAACCATCGGGAAGACCGCCTTGATTCAAATAATCTTGCTTAGACATTCCGGAAAAGACCAGGTTATTCAGATCAAAGTATGGACTGAGGTCTGCACTAATGACCTGGGTTGGTACTCCGTAGGACAGCGTAATGGGGTTGAATACCGCATTCGGACTGGTCTGTATGGTAATGCCTGGACCTTCGATGGTCAGACGGAGTCGCACCTGGTAAGACAGTTCATTGGCATCATTCAGGACCATCGTGACGGCCATCTTATTTAAGCCGGGAGCTACGAAGTCAGACAATACACCGGAGTGCGGAGGCATGGCCTGCGTCATGATGTTGACCGGGTAAGCCTTCTGAGCCTGGGCCTGCCACGAAATGAGGCAGCCGAGCATCAAAGTAAATAAGCGTACGAGTTTATTCATCGTTGGGATTTAGTGGGGTCCTGTTTTTAAATAATCTGGCCTCAGTCGTGAACCGGTAAGTATACCGAACATCGCCATAGACCTCTGTAAATGAAGGTCGGTCAGCGATATTGCCGGTTCTTCTGAGCACATTTATGGAGGCAGATAGTCCCTGGTTGCGCGGTAACTGAAAGTTGCTATTCAGCCCAAATGACAACACCCGATCTGCTCCTGTGTCATCCATCGAGATATTACTATATGTCGTCCGAAAACCCGCCTGGAATTTCTTTTCCGCAAAGTTCTTTTGCAGTCCTGCTGTGGTCGAAACGGT
>CAYGOW010000349.1:0-252 GCA_964351425.1 uncultured Roseivirgaceae bacterium | reverse complement strand
AGTACTTAGAAACGCAAAATCACTTTGATTGAGACTTAAAGATCCCGTCATTGTCAGATCTGGAAGATCCCACTTGTGATTGTAGGATACGATCGCATTGTAAAATTTAGATTTAGCATCCTCTACGACAATATCATTTTCAATGCTATTAGCCGTCTGATAATTAAACATGAATGATACGGAGGACGGATTAAATTCCTGATGGATCTAATAATTGGTAACAAAACTGGCTGCTTGGGTAACCTGCGCCAG
>CAYGOW010000348.1:4044-4339 GCA_964351425.1 uncultured Roseivirgaceae bacterium | reverse complement strand
CGAATTGGGGATAGCGCAATTATTGGCGCCGGAGCATATGCTAACGATAAGACCTGTGCAATTTCCTGTACGGGATATGGAGAATTCTTCATTCGAGGTGTGGTTGCTTATGATATCTCCTGCCTCATGGAGTATCGCGGTTTATCCCTACAGGAATCCGCAAAGATTGCTATTGAAGCTAAGCAAACGGCCTTGGGCGGTGAAGGCGGAATCATCGGCGTGGATCACCAGGGCAAAATAGCCCTCACATTCAATTCAGAAGGAATGTATCGTGGATGGGTGAATGAAGAAAACA
>CAYGOW010000348.1:0-4034 GCA_964351425.1 uncultured Roseivirgaceae bacterium | reverse complement strand
TCTATAAAGATTAATTCCATGGTAATGTTGATACTACCGGTGAGTTTCTTCACTTGGAATTAATCTTAATAGAGGGCTGTATGAAGAAAACAAGCTCCATACAGCCATCTATAAAGATTAATTCCAAGTGAAGAAACTAACCGGTAGTATCAACATTACCATGGCCACCAGGAAAAACAGGATCATAAGGGGTAGCATCCATTTGAACCATTTTTCATAAGGAATATTGGCGAGTGTCAAAACGCCCATCGTAACCCCACTGGTTGGTATAATCATATTGGATAGCCCATCCCCGAATTGAAAAGCCAGAACAGCGGTTTGACGGCTTATGCCGAGCAAATCGCTTAATGGAGTCATAATGGGCATCGTTAATGCCGCTTGCCCACTTCCTGAGGGCAAAAAGAAATTCAGAAAGCTCTGCATAAAGAACATGAGCTGTACAGAAACTTCACGCGGAAAATCTTCCACTCCGCTGGACATGCCATGCAATATGGTGTCAATGATTTTCCCTTCCGTTGCCACAATCAGTATACCCTTAGCGATAGCAATTACCATAACTACTCGGAGCATCTCACTTGCGGTTTGAAAGAACCCCTCAAGCGCTTCATTGACTGTTAGACCAAAAACAACAGCGGACAAAACTGCGATAACCAGAAAAAGAGCCCCTATCTCATTGATATACCAATCAAAAACATTCACCCCAACGACAAGTAATATCAATCCCGCTGAAATTATACCAAGTACAAATTTATGCTTGCCTTCAAAAGGAAGCTCTGAATTCTCCAGGTGCTCACCTTTTTGCTTTTTGTCACGCTCATACATCAGGCTTCTGGTCACAAAGAGAATAGCCAATGCTGTAAACACAACCCATACAACTATTCGATATTCCCATCCACTAAAGGGAGCAATTTCGGCGATGCCCTGGGCAATACCGACTGTAAATGGGTTGAGAAACGCACCGGCAAACCCGGCACCGGCACCAACAAAGGGTATGGCCACGCCAACTATGCTGTCGTATCCGAGCGCAAACGAAAAGGGAAGCGTGATCAGGACAAACATTAATACCTCCTCACTCATACCAAATGTTGCGCCGGCCAGAGAAAAAGCTACCATCACCAATGGAATTACGGCCTTCTTTCTGGAAGGATGATTCCTGCTAAACCCAACCACGCGTTGTAAGGCAGCTTCAATGGCCTTTGTCCGGTTAATTACTCCAAACGCACCCGCCACAAAAAATACGAACGCAATGATTTGACCCGCTTCGATAAATCCCCGAATTGGCGCTAATAAAAAGCCACCCGGTCCCACAGGCGCAGATTTTACCACTTCATAAGAGCCGGGCACTACCAACTCCCTGCCATCGACAATGTGCCGGTCATATTCTCCAGCCGGAATTATCCAGGTAAATAGGGTGAATATTGCAAGAAACCCCAAAAGAAGAAGGATGGTGTCGGGTAATCTGATCTTCATTTTTTTAGCAGAAAGGAATCACCGGGTAACAATACGTCTAGTTCAATATCCCTTGACCCAAGAAGTTCTCCCTGAATTTCCGTGGCCCCCTGGTTCTTAAAAAGTATGACCTGTGATTCGCCGATCACGCGGGCAGAATCGCCGTCCACAAGAATGGCCGTAGATTCATCAATTCCAATTCCCAAATCGTCGGGATATTCCAGAATGGCACTTATCAGGCGGTTATAGCGGCTTCGTTTAACAAAATGCTGATCGATGATCACACCATCAAGAAGACCAAGTCCCTTGGAGATTTCAATGTTATTGGGTTGGATATGCTGAAATGTATTGGTGTAATCCGGATGCTTCTTTTCATTCCCGGTAATCATCCTAGCACTCATCACGGCTGCACCCGCACTTGTTCCGGCAATGATTGCTCCATTAGCGTATGCCTCATGAATCGCCCGTTCAAGCGGCGTATCCCTTACCACCTCCATGAACCGATTCTGGTCACCCCCTGAAATATAAATCAAACTTGCTTTTTGAACAGAGTCAACGCGTGATGCAGTCATATCTTCCCGGCCGGTAAAATGCATCCCTGAAACATTCATTATCCCTTGATCCTGAAATTGTAAGTTAGCATAATACACTGACGAGTCAGGTTCAATACTTGACATCGGGAGAATAATCCCATACCCGGAATCTCTGATTCCGGAAATATCAATAAGTGTGGAAATCATGGCAGGCGGACGACTACCTCCTCCAATAATGAACAATTTACCTTCACTGATAGGATTTTCAGGGACGGATTCTTCTGCAGAAGGCTCAGGAGATTGACAGCCAAGCGCAGATAGTATGAGTATAGAAATTAGCGTCTTATATAACATTCCAATTATTCTTTGAAAATACGAAGCTTTGCGTAAAAACAGAACCCTTTACACAAAGAAACATCCACTTACAGGGAATGAAAAATATTTAAAAACTTATTGCGTAATTTCACGCTACATTATGTATAAAATAATATCTATGAAACATTTATTAACCCTGGCTCTTGCCACCGTATTTGTCCTTATGCAGGCATGTCAATCGACATCCGAGGATAATTCGGCAGCTGAGAGTCTGTCTATTGATTACGAAAAAATCACATTGGATAATGGATTGGATGTAATCCTTCACCAGGATAAGTCGGATCCTATTGTTGCCGTTGCCATTTTGATCCATGCCGGATCAAACCGGGAGAAGCCCGGACGCACAGGTTTTGCTCACTTTTTTGAGCATATGCTTTTCCAGCGTTCCGAGAATGTCGGAGAGGGCGCCTTTTTTAAGAATATTGCCGAATGGGGAGGAACCTTTAACGGAGGTACCTGGACTGATGGTACCATTTATTATGAAGTAGTTCCCAAGGATGCTCTTGAGAAAGTCCTGTGGATGGAATCTGACCGAATGGGATTCTTCATCAACGCCGTCACTACCGCCAGCCTCGAAGGTGAAAAGCCGGTCGTTCAGAATGAAAAACGTCAGAATTATGATAACCGTCCGTATGGAAATACCAGTGCCGTCATAAATAAGGTCTTATATCCGAATGATCACCCGTATAACTGGTTGACGATCGGCGAACTTGAAGATCTTCAGAATGCCACGCTGGATGATGTCAAGGAATTCTATGATCAGTATTATGGTCCGAATAACGCTACTCTGGTATTGACGGGTGATTTTGATCCGGAGAATGCCAAGGAGATGATCAAGAAGTATTTTGGCGAGATTCCTTCGCGCGGTGTGGACGAACCTCTCAAGCCTATGCCGGTATCACTCGACTCAACCATCATGATTTATCATGAAGACCAGTTCGCCAACCTGCCTGAATTACGCATGGTATGGCCAACGGTTGAGAATTATCACCCGGATTCATGGGCTCTTGATGTACTCGGACAAATCCTGTCTGACGGAAAACGGGCTCCATTATATAAAGAAATCGTAGAGAAAGAAAAGCTGGCCCCGAATGCCAATGCCTATAATAGTTCTAACGAGCTGGCAGGTACATTTACCATTCAGGTCCGGGCCAATGAAACCAGTGACCTTGATTCTGTTAAGGCATCGGTGTATGATGCTTTTGCCGCTTTCGAGGCAAATGGTGTTGATCAGAAAGATCTTGACCGTATTAAAGCCGGACTTGAAACCGGATTTTATAACAGCATTTCCAGCGTTCTGGGCAAAGCATTCCAGCTTGCGCAATACAATGAATTTGCCGGAACACCGGGATATGCGGCCACCAACATTGAGAACATCAAGGCGGTGACCAAAGAAGATGTAATCCGGGTTTACAACAAGTACATCAAGGATAAGCCGTATGTGCAAACCAGCTTTGTACCTACCGGCAAACTTGACCTGGCTGTAACGGGCGGGATGCCAGCAGACATTAAGGAAGAAAAGATCGTACCGAATGAGCAAACCGCCATTGTCGATCAGGAGCCTACTGATGACTTTCCAAGAACAGCAAGTTCTTTCGACCGGTCAGTTGAGCCTGATTTCGGAGAAGCACCATTGCTGAACCCGCCTACCATCTGGAAGTCGTCATTAGCAAATGG
>CAYGOW010000347.1:0-4351 GCA_964351425.1 uncultured Roseivirgaceae bacterium | reverse complement strand
GCGCCTGTCATCAGAATGGTATGGTCGATCACATTTCCGTCATTCTGTTTATTCAGATACTGAAGCACATTATAACTCCACAAGGCCGCGCGCTGGCCGCCTCCACTCGAACAGATAAAAACAAGCCTTGGCCTGGTCTCTTCGGGAAATTTAGCCCGCCAATTCTCCAGAATAGTTATGGTTTCCACGCTGTCTGCGGTGCGATCCGATACCTTGGTGATATAGTTGAGATGATCCAGCGAATACGGTACGGGTTCTTCGGTGTAGCTAAGGCCGTAGGCTTCATATGATTTGGATAGCAACCCTTCTTTGACCGCAAAGTTCAGTACAAGAAAAAGTACCAGCAACATGGTGCCTGACCATTTACCAAACCAATAGGTAAATGCACCGGAAAACATGACAAACAAAGTAAGCAGGATCGTCACACTGGCGGCAGCGGGTATTTGAAAAATGTCATAGTCCTTAAAAATACCGATGATGATCAGCACAATAAACAGAATTAGCTCGACAAAGATTAAATTGAAATGGTTTTGATCAAATACCTGGAGAATAGTTGTCCGGTCATAAAACAAATAGTCGTGGTCCTCTACAGGCTGCCGCTTCAGTTTATAATTAAAATAAGAATCCACCCGGATTTGATTTTTTTTGGCAAGTGTGACCTTCTTCATCACGCTGGCCCGGGTCACTTTGATCTTATCCTTGAGTTGCTCGTCTACTTTACAAACGACATATTTGAATATATCCTGGTTGGTAAACCAGGAGTAGGTAAAAAATAAAGCCAGCACCAGCGTATACCCACTAAGTATACCTGCGGAGTAGAGGAAAATCTGACCGGACGTGGAGTATTCGTTGGCAACCTGATATTGTATCATCAGCACGATATAGGTAATCAGAAAAGCGAATGGGACCAGGCTGTTATTCAGGCTGAAGGTTGTAAAGGGCTTAGGCTTTGCACCTATGAATATGTACCTGGGACCGTCCAGGATATAACTGGTGATATGAAATACAACGGAGAGGCCACCTACGACCATGCCCATTATCATGAAGCTCACAAAACTTACCTCATTCAGGTAAACGGGATCAAGAAACAAATAGGGAATCCCCAGGTATCGGCCAAAATTGCCGCTGATGATTAAAAAAAGCATCAGCCACCAGAGCAATAAAATCTGGTTACGCTTCAGATGATTCAAAAGAAGTTGTATGGCAAAGGAGTACCAAACTCCTTCAAAAAATAACCTTGCCTTCTTCATGTAACCAATTTATTCTTTTTTTACGTCATCAACACCTTACCGGACACTCTCTTCCATGTTATTAATACAAAAAAATCCAAAAGGGTAAGTAGACCAGGTACTATCTCCGTGTCCCGGTATATAATTCGTATTCCAGTAAGCGACAGTCGATTCGTGCGTTATAAAATTCAATTCGTCTTGACGCCCGGAGTCCGACCGACTTGGCCAGATCAAGGTTTCCTGTAAAAATATAGCCTGTATAGCCGGCACATTCCTTCTTGAAAAAATCGCCAATGGCCTGATAGGTGGCGCGCAAATTTTCCTGCTGACCAAGCCGCTCGCCATATTCAGGATTCAAAATGATTATCCCTGTATTTGTGGAAGGCAACTTTGTCTTACGAAAATCTGAATGCTGGAAGTCGATCATATGATCAACCCCGGCTGCTTTTGCATTCATTTGTGCGGCCTGCAAGGCTTTTTGATCATGATCACTCGCGATTATGGGCGGAAATGAGGAATTATTACTAACACGCTCACTTTCCAGGCTTTCTTTCACCTTTTCCCATTTAGCACTGTCAAATAACCGGGTATACATAAATCCAAAATTGCTCCTGAAATGACCCGGATAGGTATGTTGCAGCATCAGTGCCGCTTCAATGGCGAGGGTACCACTTCCGCACATTGGGTTAACCAACGGCCCTTTCATATCCCATCGTGTGGCCAGCAACGCAGCAGCAGCCAGCGGCTCCATCATGGGCGCTTTCCCCGGAAGCTTACGGTACCCGTGTTTTGTAAGTGTTTCCCCGGAGGTATCAATCGATATGGTAACTTCTTTTTTATGCCAATGAAGGAATAGAACCGTCTTGTCGTTGCGAGGACCAGAATCCGGGCGTGCACCCGTTTTTGCCTGCATTCGATCGACAATGGCATCTTTGGTTTTCATAAAAGCGAACCGGTGGTCTTTGATGTGATCATTACGAACAAATCCGCCGATTGAAATATATCCTTTGTCAGGGAGGATATCCTCCCAATTTATCTGCATCAATTCACTGTACAGTTCATCCGGCGTAGCAGCCTTAAACGCAGCTACCTCGTACAAAACCTTGCTGGCGGTCCGCAAACAATAATTAAGACGGTAAGTATCCTCATAGGTTCCTTCGAGGTAAATTCCCATTCGATCAGTCTCAAGAACTTCGTAGCCCAGGGATTCAACTTCCTGACTTAGAAAAGGTGTTACTCGTGGGAAGCAATTGATAAACAGCTTATTTGACATACAATCTAATTTAGACAAGCAGTTGTAAAATTATTCTAAAATGTTTTATCTTAATCACTTATTAAAAATTAGAGTCACTATGAAACACATCAACAAAAATTTATTAATGCTGGCCGTCGGGCTTTCTTTCGGCATCTTTTCGTGTACAACACCCCAATACACATCCAACTTTACCAATGACCCTTTTTACAAAGGAGATAAAACATCTGTCGCAAAAACGGATGTAGTAGAGCTGGATAAGGTATCCCCTGTGATAACACCTGAAGAGCCATCTACAGAAGCGATCGAATCGGCGAACCAGGAACAAGTAATGGCATCAAAGAAAAACATGATTGCCAAACTAGCAGAAATTCCTTCCATTAAAAAAATTGTCACTGAACATAAGGAGAATGTTGAGAATTTGAAATCAAGTGACATGGATCAGCTTACGCTTGAGAAGGAAATTCGAAAAGAAGAAAAAAGAGCGCATAAGGAAGTGAAAAAGCAATTGCTTAAGGAGATCAAAGAAGTCAAAAAGGCTGAGGATAAAGAGGCCATGAACAAGAAAGTTTACATCGGTATAATCATTGCCGCGGCAGGTATCGTTATTGCGATTCTGGCTTCCGGTGGACTGGGTGCCGTAGCGATCATTGTTGGTGTCGGACTCATTGCCTGGGGACTCATCGAACAAGGCAGTGTTTAATTCCACTCCTCATTAAATACAAAAGCCTCCCCGACCGGGGAGGCTTTTTTTATTCTCCGTCTAATCTTTTCTTAATTAAACGTTATCCGATTTCACCTTGGCTCCGAAAAACTCACGGTTCATTCGTGCAATATTCTCAAGGCTGATTTCCTTCGGGCATTCCGCCGAGCAAGCTCCGGTATTTGTACACGCACCGAATCCTTCCGCATCCATTTGCGCAATCATTTGCTCCGCTCTTGATTTGCGTTCTACCTGTCCCTGAGGAAGCATGGCTAACTGAGAAATTTTAGCACTTACAAATAACATTGCGCTTGCATTTTTACAAGCGGCAACACAGGCTCCGCAACCAATACATGTAGCTGCATCAAATGCTTCATCCGCCACTCTTTTGGGAATAGGGATTTCGTTGGCATCCGGGACACCCCCGGTATTTACCGAAACATATCCACCCGATTGAATAATTCGGTCAAAGGCGGATCTGTCAACGACAAGATCCTTAATCACCGGAAATGACTTGGCCCGCCATGGTTCTACGGTGATCGTTTGTCCGTCATGAAACGACCTCATGTGCAATTGACACGTAGGGGTCTGTTTAGGCCCGTGGGGTTTCCCGTTGATATACATATTGCAGGAGCCACAAATACCTTCTCGGCAATCATGGTCGAAATGTATGGGGTCCTCCCCTTTCGCAACCAATTCTTCATTGAGCACATCAAACATTTCAAGAAATGACATGTCAGGCGACACATCCGTCAGATCGTAGTTCTTAAAACCACCTTTGTCTTGTGCGTTTTTCTGTCTCCAGACTTTTAATTTTATCTTCATGAATTTAAAATTTCAACGTCTATGTAAATGTTACTTGTAGATTCTCTGGGTAAGCTTCACATTCTCAAACACTAACTCCTCCTTATGAGGACCTTTATATTCCCAGGCAGCTACGTAGGCATATTCATCGTCTTTCCTTAATGCCTCACCTTCCTCGGTTTGGGATTCTTCGCGAAAATGACCTCCGCATGATTCATCTCTGTCCAATGCATCATCAATCATTAATTCGCCTAATTCCAGAAAATCAGCTACCCTGTTGGCCTTTTCCAATGATTGGTTGAGTTCTTCATTATCACCCACCACGCGAACGTTTTGCCAGAACTCTTCACGCAATTCCTGAAT
>CAYGOW010000346.1:0-4354 GCA_964351425.1 uncultured Roseivirgaceae bacterium | reverse complement strand
TTCCTGAAGACCGCTATGACTGGAGTCCGGCCGAAGGAGTTCGCGACGTCAAGGGCGTCATTTTCCACATCGCCGGAGCGAATTATTTCTTTCCGACTATGGCAGGTGTGACCATTCCAGCCGGGATCAATCCCCGCGACATGGGAGCAACTGTTAAAGGGAAAGAAGCTACAGTTAAAGCATTGAAAGATTCCTATACCCACATGATCAATGCTATCAATGGTCTTTCAGACGAACAACTGGAAGAAAAAAAGGATTTCTTTGGCCAACAAATGACCGTTCGTGCGGCCATGCTGATAGCTTTCGGTCACTGTGAAGAACACATGGGTCAGCTGGTAGCCTATGCGCGTTCAAATGATATTGCTCCACCATGGAGTCAGTCAGAATAATAAATAACAATACAACAATAAAGGCCGCGGTTAATAAACCACGGCCTTTTTTTATTCTTTGAGTGAACCTGAATTATACCGGCACCTGTCTTCTTAACAGATCCTTGGCAACTGGTCTCCGGGCAGCATCTGTACGATCCGCCGGCCACCTATCTTGCTTTGCATGACCACCTGACCCGGGTGTTCCGCAACCACCTCACCAATCATAGCGGCCTCTTCTCCTTCGGGTAATTGATGCAATGCAGATATAAACTCATCAGCTACTGATTTGTCGACAAACGCCACAAATATCCCTTCGTTCGCTACATACAAAGGATCCAGGCCGAGCATTTCACAGGCTCCTTCCACCTGTGGCACCACCGGTAATGCCATTTCGTCCAGGTTTATTCCCCGCTTGATCATGCCCGCAATCTCATTCAAAACGGTCGCTACCCCTCCGCGGGTAGGGTCCCGGAATAAGTGGATATCCCTGCCAAACTGATCAAGCAACGGAAGGGTTAACGGGGACAGAGCACGTGTATCACTCAAAACTTCTGTTTCGAATTCCAGCCCTTCCCGTTTTGACATAATGGCAATACCATGGTTCGCCAGACTACCGCTGACAATGATTGCGTCACCCGTTTTTATATTCCGGGAGTCTATCGCCGCGGACCGGTGCACCTGCCCCAATCCTGTGGTATTGATAAATATTTTGTCCCCTTTTCCCCGTTCAACCACCTTGGTGTCTCCTGTAACAACCGGTATGTTAAGCTTCTCCGATACTTCTTTGATCGAATGGATAATCTTCCAAAGATCCTCCATCGGTAAACCCTCCTCCAGGATGAAGCCCAGGGACAAATACTTTGGAATTGCTCCACACATGGCCAGGTCGTTAATGGTGCCATGCATCGCTAATTCTCCAATATTGCCTCCCGGGAAAAAAATGGGCGAAATCACAAACGAATCGGTGGTAAAAGCCGTAGGACCATGCATCTCCAGGAAAGCTCCATCGTGCCTTGGATCGAGATAGGGGTTGCTCAACAGGCTAAAGACACCACTGTCCAGAAGCTGATTCGTTAACGCGCCACCACTCCCGTGTCCCAGTGTAATTATATCAAAGTCAAATACCGGAAGGGGGCAGTTTGGTGCAAAATGAGGTTGTGTTGTCGTAATCATGATACAAGTTCTTTGTGTTGCGCATAGTGATAGTAGGCTGCACAAGCGCCTTCCGTAGAGACCATGGGTGCCCCAAGGGGATTCAGCGGGGTACAGGTAGTGCCGAAAGCCGGGCAATCAAAAGGCTTCTTCAGGCCTTTGAGAATCGCTCCCGCGATGCATTCCTTAGATTCATGTCCCGAACTGTCTTTCAGATCGAATCGCATAGAAGCATCGTACAACTGATAACGTGCATTGAGTTCATATCCGCTGCTTGGAATTGATCCCAATCCACGCCATTCCCGGTCTGCGACCCGGAATACTTCATCAATCATCCGGATTGCATCGGGATTTCCTTCCTCCTGCACTACTCTGGCATATTGATTTTCAACTTTATAGTATCCGGCTTCCAGCTGGCGCACAGCCATGAGAATACCCTGCAATAAATCGACCGGTTCAAAGCCTGTGACAACAATGGGCACCTGATACTTCTCCGCAACCGCATAATATTCTCTGTATCCCATCACGGTGCACACATGACCGGCACCCAGAAAAGCGTGAATACTGTTTTCTTTATCAGACAAGATCGCCTCCATCGCTGGCGGCACCAAAACATGTGAAACCAGTAGGGAGTAATTTTTTAATCCCAATTTATTCGCCAGGATGACCGACAAGGCATTGGCAGGCGCCGTGGTTTCAAATCCGACAGCGAAAAATACTACTTCCCGCTCAGGATTATTTTGAGCCAGCGTAACCGCTTCCAGTGGAGAATATACGATCCGGACATCCGCTCCCTGTGCTTTCGCCTGAAGTAAATTGACCGATGAACCGGGCACCCGGAGCATATCGCCAAACGAACAAATAATTACTTCGGGATGCCGGGACAATTCGATGGCCTTATCGATCATTGCTACCGGAGTCACACATACCGGGCATCCGGGACCATGTATCATGGTAATCTCCCCAGGCAGCATATCAATGATCCCATTCCTGACAAGACTATGGGTCTGTCCCCCGCATATCTCCATTATATTCCAGGGCCGGGTGACAATCCCTTTGATCTCTTTCAGCAGCTGGGCCACTGCTCCACTATGCCGGTATTCAGTCAGGAATTTCATGATGCATCAGGGCCTAATTCTTCATTCACTTCTCCGATCTCCTTTAAATAACTAAACACTTTTTGCGCTTCGTCTTCATCGATCGTATTGAGGGCAACGCCGACGTGAACCAGTACATAATCATTGACCTTTGCCTCGGGAACCATGGAGAAATTCACCGTGCGGATGATCCCTTCAAACGAAACCTTCCCGGTTCGGAAAGCGGGATCGATCGATTCGTCTAACTGGATTATTTTTCCTGGGATGGCTAAACACATGGTGATATATTTAAGTGGTGGAAAGTATGGCAAATTCAGATAATTGGGCCTGGTCAGCAGTACGCTGCTGCCAGTCATAAAAAGCCAGCTGACCAAACGATATGTTCTCATCATTAGCCGACAGCGACTTGTGAAAATAGACGGTCAATTCAGGGACGGACTCCAGCAACTCAACCAATAAAGCGTTCTGAAAAACACCACCGGAAAACGCTACTTTATTAATTCCGGCTTGCCGTGCTACATAAACTATCGTCCTTACCAATCCATAGTGAAATAAGTACGCATTGTCCGGCACGGACAATCCCTCCTGCCGGCGCAGTAAAACCTGGATCAGGTGATACGCCGGATCAAGCAGGTGCTCCCCAAAGGACTCATCCCATTGCAATTGCCGGTCCGATAATTCCGCCTGCGCTTCCAGCAAGGTGGCTGCCTGACCTTCGTACGAAGACCGGTCACATAAGCCCAGCAAAAAAGCCGCAGCATCGATGAGACGCCCCATACTGCTGGTCTGAAGGGAGGGCTTCTCGAGCAATCCGGTAAACAGATTCCATTCATTCCTGGAGAATGCCTCCCTGACCTGAGAGGCATAGGGCGAATCATGAAGAATACTTAACGCTGACAAACGTGGTTCACGTGCCATCTTATCCCCCAACACGTGTGGAAAATAGCGTAGGTGTTCGTGCCGACTAATTGATCCGTTTGCCAGTAGCATAAATTCACCTCCCCAGACCTGCTGATCATGGCCCAGGCCGGTGCCATCCCAGATGACGCCTAGTATGGGTTCTTCCGAATACTGTAAATCATTCTCCGCTAAAACTGCCGAAAAATGAGCTTCATGATGCTGAATGGTCGTTATGGGAATATTTAATTTCTCCGCCAGTTCCATGCCGTGCTGCGTCGAGGCGTATCCCGGGTGATTATCCGCAAGAATCACCGAAGGCACAACATCCAGCACCCTGCGAAAATGCTTCAAACATTCACGATAGGCTTGTTGTGCTTCATAGCTTGCCTGGTCCCCCAGGTACTGACTAATGTAGGTAGTATCCCGTAACGCCAAAGCAAAGGTTCCCTTTAAGTCTCCTCCCATCCCTAACCAGGGCAATCCGGGACGAAACGTTGAGTGAAAATAATTTGGAGCGATTCCGCGAGACCGTCGGAGTATCACACGCGTGCCCTGACGGGTAAAACGCATAACCGAATCATCTTCGGACACGACGATCTCCCGATCATGCATCAGGATCCCGTCCGCCAGGGGGGCCAGTTCTTTAAGTGCCATGTCATTCGTGTAGATGATCGGCGAACCGCTAACGTTACCGCTTGTTGCCACCAATGGCCTGTCCACATCTCTCGATAACAGGGATAGCAGCGGCGCATAGGGCAACATGACCCCCATGCGGTTCAAGCCGGGCGCCAGCAACTCTGACACCAGGCCAGTGGATTGGTTATGCTTTTTACG
>CAYGOW010000345.1:2010-4357 GCA_964351425.1 uncultured Roseivirgaceae bacterium | reverse complement strand
GCACCTTCTCGACAACACCTGCACGTGGTGCATTCACGGTTGATTCCATTTTCATGGCTTCAATGATGAATAACGGTTGATTCTCCTTTATTTTTTGTCCTTTCTTAACACGCACCTCAGCGATCCGGCCCATCAATGGAGACCCGACGTGATTTTCCTGTGTAGCCTTTTCGTGAATAGGTTTATCCGACTGGAAGGAGTTATCACGCACTTCAATAATACGAGTCTGTCCATTCATTTCGAAGTACACCTGGCACATCCCGTCTTCATCGGGAGGCGATTTATAAAGTTTTTTAATGATGATCGCTTTCCCCTTCCCAATTTCAACAAAGATCTCCTGATTGTCCTTCAATCCATAAAAGAAGGCAGTCGTCGGAAGTCGCCAAACTTCACCATAACGTATCCATTGGGCATAAAACGCTTCAAAGACTTTGGGGTACAGTTTGTAGGATAGAAAATCCAATTCATCGCAGTACGAGTCAAACTTCTTTTGAAACTGTTTGAATTCCTTTTCAAAATGTATTGGCTCCAGGTGCTTATTCGGTCGGTCCTTGAAGGGCTTTTCCCCTTTCAGGACCAGTTTAGATATATCTTTTGGAAAACCCCCATACGGCTGGCCCAGTTCTCCTCTGAACAGGCTGACCACCGAATCAGGAAAAGATAGGGAAGCTCCTTTCTCCCGGATATCTTCCACAGTCAACTCATTTGAGGTCATGAACAATGCCATGTCGCCTACCACCTTGGAAGATGGTGTGACTTTTACCAGATCCCCAAATAATTTGTTAACCGCTGTATAATTTGATTTTACCTGTTCGAATTTATCGCCCAGCCCCAATGCTTCGGCCTGTGGTCTTAAATTGGAGTATTGTCCGCCCGGAATTTCATTATCATATACCTCGGCAGTGCCTGCTTTCAAGCCCGATTCAAATGGATAGTAATACTCCCGCACATACTCCCAATAGGTTGCATAGGCATTCAACGATTTCAAATCGGTGTCCTGGGCGCGTTTATTCCCTTCAAGGGCGGCTACCAGGGAATTAAAGTTTGGCTGAGAGGTTAACCCGGACATCGAACTAACAGCAACGTCCACCACATCCACCCCGGCATTTATTGCCGTGAGATAGGTAGCCGCCTGTATACTTGATGTATCATGGGTATGGAGGTGTATCGGGATATCCACGGCTTTTTTCAACTCACGAATTAATTTGTCTGCTGCCCTTGGCTTTAATAATCCGGCCATGTCCTTAATCGCGAGAATATGTGCCCCCTCGTCCTCCAGGCTCTTTGCCAGATCGAGGTAGTATTGCAAGTTATATTTAGTATCCGGCACCATGATGTCCCCGGTGTAGCACATACAGGCTTCTGCCAATCCATCCGTTCGTTCACGTACCGTTTTAATACTGACCTTCATTGCTTCAAGCCAGTTCAACGAATCAAAAATCCGGAAAATGTCAATACCATTTTCAGCTGCTTTTTCGATGAATTTTATGATCAGGTTATCGGGATATGCTTTGTAGCCTACGGCATTGGAGCCACGAAGAAGCATTTGAAAGAGAATATTAGGCATTGCTTCCCTTAGTAGTTTGAGCCTGTCCCAGGGGTTTTCATAAAAAAACCTCATACAAACCTCAAAAGTAGACCCACCCCACATCTCCATTGAAAACACTTCCGGATGGTTCTTGGCGTAACTTTCGGCTACTTTCACCATATCAATGGTCCGCATGCGGGTAGCGAGAAGCGACTGATGGGCATCCCTAAATGTTGTATCTGTAAACTGGATTTTTTTCTCTTTTTTCAGCCAGGCAAGGAATTTGGCATGTCCATCCTCTTTCAGCCGGTCACGCGTACCTTTCGGGTAATCCCCAAGCCTGTCATAAGGTGGAACGTGTGGTTCACGAAATACTTTGGTAGTATCTATTTTCTTAATATTCGGATTGCCGTTAACCGCAACTTCCCCGAGGTAGTTTAATAAGCGCGTCCCCCTGTTCAGGCGCCTTGGTGTATTAAATAACTCCGGATGGTCGGCAATAAAATTAACAGTTGCCTTGCCATGATAAAATTCAGGGTGGGAAATGACATTTTGGACAAAGCCAATGTTGGTCTGTACGCCCCGAATCCTGAATTCACTTAGTGCCCGTTGCAATCGCTCAGAGGCTCCTTTTAACGTTCTGCCCCAAGACGAAACCTTGACCAGTAATGAGTCAAAAAATGGCGAAATAGTTACTCCTGCGTAGCAGTTACCGGCGTCAAGGCGTATCCCAAACCCGCTGGCACTTCTATACGCAATAATCGTCCCGTAATCAGGCTGAAACCCATTGGATGGATCCTCAGTGGTAACACGGCATTG
>CAYGOW010000345.1:0-2000 GCA_964351425.1 uncultured Roseivirgaceae bacterium | reverse complement strand
GCATAACCATTACACTGGACATCCTCCTGGCTTTTAATAAAAATACGAGGATCGGGCAGATCATATCCTTTGGCAATCAGTATCTGGGAGCGTACAATATCCACACCGGTAATTTCTTCCGTGATGGTATGCTCCACCTGTACCCTTGGATTGACTTCAATGAAATAAATATTCTCCTCATTATCGACCAGAAACTCGACCGTACCCACGTTATTGTAATTGACCGACCGGGTAATTTTCAGGGCATAGGCATACAATTGCTCCCTGGTTTCTTGCTTTAAGGTGACTGAAGGCGCAATCTCCACGACTTTCTGAAAGCGACGTTGCACCGAACAATCACGTTCAAACAGGTGGACAAGGTTTCCATAATTATCCCCCATTATTTGCACCTCGATGTGCTTGGGGTTATCGATATATTTCTCCAGAAAAACGGTATCATCACCAAAGGCTTTAAGCGCCTCCGCGCGGGCTTCGCTAAAGGCTTTACTTAATTCATCCTTGGATCGTACCACACGCATACCGCGGCCTCCGCCACCGGCAGCGGCTTTGACCATCACTGGAAAACCAATACGCTCTGCCTCCGTCTTTGCGGTCTTCAGCGATTTCAGCTCTTTTTTGCTGTCCTGAATAACGGGTACCTTGGCAGCCACGGCAATTTTCTTGGCCTCCACTTTGTCGCCAAGCTTTGACATAACCGAAGACTTGGGGCCGACAAATATGATCCCTTCCTCTTCACAACGCCTGACGAAATTCACGTTCTCCGATAAAAAGCCATAGCCGGGATGAATAGCGTCAACATCGTTTCGTTTGGCAACGGATATAATCTCCTCAATGTCCAGATAGGGTTTTAACGGGTCCTGATCAGCGCCAATCTGGTATGCCTCATCCGACTTGTACCTGTGAAGAGAATAGCGATCTTCATACGTATAGATCGCGACTGTTCTGATCTTAAGTTCGGTAGCTGCTCGCAGGATTCGGATGGCGATTTCGCCACGATTAGCAACCATTATTTTATTAATTTCCCGTAATTCTCTCTTCATTGCAGAGGATTTGATTAAATTTAACTTAGTGAAAAGTTAAAACATTTAGCTACTTAAAACCAATTATAACCGAACAGATTAGCGCATGGTAAAGAAGATACTTGTAATCGTCGCAATCCTGGCAGTGATCATTCAGTTTTTCAGAATTGATAAGGAAAATCCTCCTTATGAAGCTTCCAGTGACTTTATCTCGGTCGAGAATGCCCCGGAAGATATCCAGATCATATTGAAGCAAGCTTGTTATGATTGTCATTCGCATCAGACCACCTACCCATGGTACAGCAATGTTGCCCCAGTGTCATGGTGGTTGAAAGACCATATTGATGAAGGAAGAGAACATTTGAATTTTTCGGTTTGGGCAAGTTATGACGCCGAGCGCAGGGAACATAAACTGGAAGAGCTCGCGGAAGAGGTGGAAGAAGGCGAAATGCCTTTGGATAGTTACACCTGGACACACGCGGAAAGCCGGCTTTCGGACGAACAGCGTCAGAAACTCGTGGACTGGGCAAACAGCATCCGATGACAGAAGACGATCAACTACACGAAATACCAGAAGAATTTCATTCATTCGCTACCGGGGCTCCGTTCACCAAGTGTATTGAATGTGATTGTGATCTGTCTGATAAAGAATATTTCATTGAAAAGGCTTTCCGGACCTATCCGGGATATAAAGCTAAAGATGTCATATTTGAACTCGCCATTTGCACCAAATGTGCCGAGACACTCCGCCAGGCCATGTCGGAGGATTCGATGATCAAATTAGGGGAATACATGCAAAAAAATGCCAATTTCGGAGCACGAACGGAAATGATGCAACGCTACCCGGATAATCCGGAGAAATGGACTGAAAATTGCCTCGTGTCAGGGACCCCTAAGGAAGATGCAACAGAGTACCAGGTGTATGCCCAATGCGTAGGATCACATATGAGACTGGATCTGATGCCCTACATGATATCCGGT
>CAYGOW010000344.1:0-4359 GCA_964351425.1 uncultured Roseivirgaceae bacterium | reverse complement strand
ACTGGGCATTGACCAGGCTATCAACGTCATAATACGTTTCCACCTCGACAGGCTCCAGGTTGGCGCATGAAAGGAAAATACTACCAGCGAGAAAACAGATCAGTAATTTCATCATGATACCAGTACATTACCGGTCATATCAGATGCAATTTCAACACACATAAAAGTAAGGATTGTCGGAGCAAGCTCTCAAAGTTTACCATTGTTCAGCGTACCCTTATAACTCTTATCCACTAAAATACAGGGAACGAGATTTGTCGTATGGGCCGTGTTGGGAGAACCATCCGGGTTGATCATGATGTCGGAGTTTCCATGATCCGCAATGATGATGGTGGAATAGCCGTGGGCCAGAGCACTCTCTGTTACCGCCTGGGCACATTGGTCTACAGTTTCACACGCCTTAACAGCCGCTTCAAAAACCCCTGTATGCCCAACCATATCCGGGTTGGCAAAATTGAGACAAATGAAATCAGGTTCTTCACTGACTAATTCAGGAATAATTTTGTCTCTGATCTCGCCTGCGCTCATTTCAGGTTGCAAGTCATAGGTAGCTACTTTAGGTGACTGGCACAATATGCGCTTTTCTCCTTTAAATGGCTTTTCACGGCCGCCTGAGAAGAAAAATGTAACGTGTGGATACTTCTCTGTCTCCGCAATCCTGATTTGTTTCTTGTTGTTCTTTTCAAGTACTTCCCCAAGCGTGTTGGTAAGATTATCCTTTTCAAAAATTACCTTAACATCTTTAAAGCTCTCGTCATATTTTGCCATCGTGACATAATGCAAATCCAGTGGATGCATATTCTGTTCGTGAAATGACTGTTGGGTAAGTGCCATGGTTATTTCCCGTCCCCGGTCTGTACGGAAATTAAAACAGATAACGACATCGCCATCCTGTATCGTCGCCAGTGGCTCTCCGTTCCCGTCAACCTTCAAAATGGGTTTAATAAATTCATCCGTAACATCCTCATCATAGGATTCCTGAATGGCCGCAAAAATATTCTCAGTCTTTTTACCTTCTCCGTTAACCAGTAAATCATACGCCAGTTTTACACGCTCCCAGCGCTTGTCACGATCCATGGCATAATACCGGCCTACTACAGACGCCAACTGGCCTGTTGTCTCCTGCATATGACCCTGAAGTTCCTTCAGGAATCCCAGTCCGCTTTTCGGATCGGTATCACGTCCGTCCGTAAAGGCATGTACAAAAACATTCTCCAGCCCGACTTTATCTGCCACGCTGCAAAGCCCTTCAACATGTTTGATGTGAGAATGAACGCCTCCATCGGAAACAAGCCCGATGAAATGCACATTGACCTGCTTCTCTTTGGCATGATTAAGTGCGTTCATGAGCACCTCGTTTTCTTCGATGGTATGATCTTCAAATGCCTTGTTGATCTTCACGAGATCCTGGTACACGACGCGGCCCGCGCCAATGTTCATATGCCCGACCTCAGAATTTCCCATCTGTCCTTCGGGCAACCCCACAGCAAGACCAGAGGCCTCCAGATGGCTATTGGAATAGCTTCCAGGGAGGGAGTCCATGAATGGGGTATTGGCTTTGGCTATAGCTGAAACTTCCGGGTCGGTACCCAGTCCCCAGCCGTCCAGAATCATCAGAAGTACTTTCTTATTCATAGGAGAATGTGTTTGTACTGCAAAATTCGTCAATTTCCCCTAGGAATAAAAAAACCGGATAGATCATCCGGCTTTTATTTCAAGTTTTCGTGGTAAATACCACCTTGGTCTTGTCAAGGGATTCCACTTCCTTGGCAAATTCTATAAAATCATCGTATTTATCCGGAGGAAATTCACCCGAAAACACATCCAGGCGCCGATAGTAAATCAACTTACCCTGGATAAATTCAGCATTGGTTTCATAACGGCCAAATTCGGATTCTATCTTTACCGGATCAGGCAGGTATTCAAGCTGATAGCCCGATGAGAAGGTATATTCGACTGTATCAACATATGTCAGGTCATAGTCCGAAATAAAGCTGGATTTACGATCATCTACACTCTTATAATTTGCCTCGAACTGACTCATCATATTGGGCACAAAATAGAATCGCTTCCCCGTTTTTGATGCATAACGTGTAACCACGAGATCCAGATCAATTACGGCGCTGGGTACCTCTGCCTTAATATTATCGATTCGAAACCCTTCAAGGTCAAGATTCGAGACTTCGGTATTTTCCAATATCCAGTCTTTCTGTTCCTTTTCTCCTGAGTTCAGGTAAAAACTTAATCCTTTCAAATCATAATGAAGGCCCATGTAGCGGGTGGTGGCGCTCGCTTTGGCATTTCCCATGTCATCAAATGTGACGTTTATTTTACGTATCCGCTTATTTTCATTATGCCTGTAGTCAGGGGTCTTTACAATGACCCCTCCTTGTTCCGTAATCATTAACGCCTGTCTGTTACCAGTAAATGTGCCCATGTAATTGAATGGTTTCGTTTGACTGGTACATTCAAGCCAAAGGGTATCCTGGGCAAGCGGGACATTGACAATAGCATGGTTAAATGAATGAGCCGGAAAATCAGGATCCAGTTTTTTAGGGTTGGGCCCACCGAATATCAATACATAATGAGCGTCCAGGCCAACAGCCTTCAATAAGGTGATTGTATAATTTGATAAGGCTTTACAATCGCCATAGCCAACGCTGTTGACAACGCTTGCTTCAAAAGGCTGTAATGCCCCGATACCCATGCTAATGTTGACATATCGTGTCCGGTTTTGCATGTACTCGTATACAGCCTTAGCTTTCTCCCGGTCCGAAAGTCCGGCCGTCAGCTCCTTCACTTCCTGAATTACCCCGTCAGGTAATTCATCCCTTCCCTCGTTTAATTGCCAAATCCACTTACCAAAATTTTCCCAGGAGTTCATGTCCCCGGCATACCCTTCATATTCAAATTTTGAAGGAGCCGTTTCCACATAAGGGACGATTGCCTTTAAGCCTTCACTTAATGGCTCCCGTTCGACGGCAGGTAAATTCGCCACTTCCCATCGCACACTAATTCCCTGGGGGGTAAAGGATTCTTTGTGTTCCCCCTTATAATTAAATTCCCGAAAACGGGGTAGTAATTCTTCGGGTGCATTCATGGTCAGCGAACTGGATTCAACCGAAACATTTTCACCGAAAATCGGATTGAAATCAGGTGTTTCGTAGTATTTGTCAACGGTCTTTTCCGTGATGAATTCAACCGTGTAAGGATAATCCGGCTGGGACATGTCTGCATACTGGATGCGCGCATCCTGGTACAAGGCCGCTCCGCTTACCATACTCTCGTCCTTAATATCCGATTTACGTAATTTATCTATTTCAACCCCCTCCTCATTGTATACGACTGCTTCATATTCATCGATGCGGGTCAACGGATTGTAGAATTCAGTAATGTAAGCTAGTCCCTTTGCCTTTTCATTCAGGATGGTGACCACCAGATGTTCCCGAAACACAGTCTTGCCACGATCCAGCACGGTGAACACCACATCCCGCTTTCTGACCACTGCATGTGCATTCTCCAGTAGAGAAGGAGGGATATCCGCTACCTTGTACTTCGGGTCATCCCGGTCCTTTTCAGTGGCAGAGGAAACCCCCGCTATAAACAGGGCAAGAAAAAAACAAGACAGCTTTTTCATCAGGTCTTCTTTTTAAGTACAATCTGTTCGGCTTCTTTCGCAACAACCTGCGAATAGAAAGCTCTAAGATAGGCATATTCCTCTGAGCTAAATTCAACCCGGTTGATCATAAACTGAGCATTGACCATAAGTACATTTCCTACATTGCTCACGCTGTAGAGAAATTTACCTGCATTATCCGGAAGGCCAAGGGCTATAGGTTGAGGTAATTCATCCACTTCGAACCCTTCAGGAATTTCCAGCGAAAAACTCATGACCTCTTTAATTGGCGCTCCATAGTTGACAGGGTAAACTCGCTCCTGAGATTTAAACGGATTTTCGTCGATGCCCCCCATCAGCATCGGCTTAATATACATGGTATTTCCAAGGACTTCAATCGCATCATTCGTTTCCAATGAAACCGTTTCGACCAGATCCGCTTCCTTGTCTTCCAATCCTTCAATGGTATGGGCTGCAATCTCCCAGTCTGAATGCTCGTCTTTGAACGATGTTGTATATTCATCATCCTCATCACTACGATCACGTCTGAACTACATGGCAAGGTAGCCCTTGCGATCCACTTTAACATCAGCAGTTAAGTTTCCATCGGGCGAGATTTTTCCCTGCGCACTAATTACGCGCATATTGGTGAAGGAAGGCTTCAAACTCACCCATCGTGGCTTAGTTTCGGAAACGACAAGCCCGCGATCATTCAGGCATTTTACCCCAATGGTATTAAACGG
>CAYGOW010000343.1:2638-4361 GCA_964351425.1 uncultured Roseivirgaceae bacterium | reverse complement strand
AATAAACTTATCCCTGAAGGCGATAGTTTCCGGGAAGTTGTGACCGGTATCAATATGTACCAGAGGGAAAGGTATTTTAGATGGCCAGAAAGCCTTTCTGGCAAGGTGGGCTACGGTGATTGAGTCCTTGCCACCGGAAAAGAGGATGGCCGGGTTTTCAAACTGGGCCGCAACTTCACGTATGACATAGATAGCTTCAGCTTCTAATTCTTTCAGGTGTGTCAGATTGTAGGCGCTCATGTAATCAGGTGTACTTGATATGGGGTAGAACAAATTCTTTTAATTGAGCCAGGGCTTCCTGAAGCTCGGTCTCTGCTGTATTTATGTGCAAGTCAGGAGAGGCAGGGTGTTCAAACGGGGAGTCAATTCCTGTAAAGTCTTTAATTTCTCCCTTTCTGGCTTTGGCGTACAATCCCTTGACATCACGTTGTTCACAAACCTTAAGCGGACAATCCACAAAGATCTCAAAATACCTGTCTCCTATGATATTTTTGGCCATGGCCCGGATTTCGTGGGTAGGGCTGATTAACGAACAAATGGTAATCACTCCGTTGGAAGCAAGTAACGCTGAAGCTTCTGCGGCACGGCGTATATTCTCCAGTCGATCCTCTTGTGAAAAACCCAGATTACTATTTAACCCGGATCGCAGATTGTCGCCATCAAGCAACGCGGTAAGATATCCTGCCTGATGAAGCTCTTTTTCAAGTCCCCTTGCCAATGTGCTTTTGCCGGATCCCGAAAGACCAACCATCCAAAGAACAACGGCCCGTTGTTTAAGCAGGGATTCTTTTTCATCAGTCTTCAGGATAGAATCGAATATGGGATGTATATTGTTTGCCATTTTTTTCCTCCTGAAACGACAAAGCTACAATTATTTAATAAAGTTTTAAACATTATCATATTTTCCTAGCTTTAGGACTTAACTTCCCAAAATGACTATAAATCAAGATAGTATCCTCGATATCACCCGTCATGCCGGCCATGCCATCATGAAAATTTACACCAACCTGGCATTGGCTTCAGACATTGATTATAAAGCAGATAATTCTCCGTTAACATTGGCCGACCAGGCATCCCACGATGTAATCGTCAAAGCGCTTTCCGAAGCCTACCCTGAAATACCCATCCTGTCGGAAGAGGGTGCGGGGATTCCTTACGAGAAACGAAAGACGTATGACTATTACTGGTGCGTGGATCCTCTTGATGGCACCAAGGAATTCATTAATCGAAATGGTGAATTTACCGTAAATATTGCGCTCATTCACAATAGGAAGGCTGTAGCAGGATTTATTTATGCCCCGGTTCTTGATACATTTTATGTAGGCACTCCTGAAGAGGCCTACAAGATGAAGGGTACGGAGAAAATCCCGCTTCGGGTGAATAATAAATCCAAAGACAGGGTGGCGGTACGCAGTAAGTCACACGCCTCGGAGGAAGAAGAGGCTGTACTCAATCGGTATGATGTCAAGGACAGCATTTCTGTTGGAAGCTCTCTGAAGTTCTGTATGGTTGCCGAAGGAAAGGCAGATGTATACTATCGTTTCGGGCCGACAATGGAATGGGATACTGCAGCCGGACAGGCCATTGTAGAAGCTGCAGGAGGTGTAGTATTGAAAGAAACAGGCCCGGAGCCTTTTTTATATAATAAGGAAAACCTATTGAACGGCAGCTTTTTGTGTCTTGGGTTTTAAGGAGGAACGGGTTTTTGCTACCTGATTTCCAG
>CAYGOW010000343.1:0-2628 GCA_964351425.1 uncultured Roseivirgaceae bacterium | reverse complement strand
TCCAGCGATTCTTAGAATAATAAGGAAAACTGTCACCATACCAAGTAATGCAGGGAACAGGATGCTATCTCCAAGGTCTCTGCCCAAAATGGCCATGCCAATAAACAAAAGATTTACTGCGGCAAGAATTAAGACAGCCGAGGAGTGAGACATTCCAAGCCTGATGAGCGCGTGATGAAGATGATTTTTATCTGCCTCAAAGGGAGACTTGCCGAGGCTTACCCGGATCACAAAAACCCGTAAAGTATCCAGCAATGGAATGATCATTACCGTAAGACACGTTGTAACCGAGGAAACAAACTTATACGGGTGATCAGCAGGGAGCGTATAATTCGTATTGATAAAAATTATGGCAAGGCACGTAAGGAGAAAGCCTAATACCAACGCGCCTGTGTCTCCCATAAAAATTCTGCTGGGCTGCCAGTTAAACAGGAGGAATGCTAAAACCCCGCCAATACAGGTAAAACTCACATAGCTCAGGATGTGCTTGTCCAGTAGGTAAAACCAGACCCCAAAAGAGAGAAGAATGATCACGGAAATCGTACCCGCCAATCCGTCCAGTCCGTCTATCAGGTTGAATGAATTGGTGACTACCACAATGGTGAATAAAGTAAGAAACCAGGTGATAATTCCAGGGAAAACAATGTCACTTCCAAACCCATAGAGCGAGTACAATTCTACCTGCCCCCAATAGATCATTATACAGGCCGGAATAATTTGGCCGGCTAATTTAATGGAGGCGGGAAGCGGCACAAGATCATCACGGAGACCCGTGATGAAAATCAATGACAAAGCCATAAACATGTACCGAACTTCAATAAATGATTCGGCCGGAAGCCAAATAATCATGGCAAAAACCCCACTTAAAAAAATGGGGATACCACCCATAGAAGGTTTATGAATCACATGTAACTTTCTTCTGTCGGGTATATCCAGGATTTTCTTTTTTTGCAAGACATGGATGAAGACAGGAAAAAGAAAAAATGCGAAACTAAATGAGGTTAACGCGTATTTGAGAAGTGTACTGATAGCTAAAAATATTATTGACCGGTAAGATATTTAATAAAGGGTCAAATACCAATCAACAGTTTTAAAAATTCCGGTCTCAAAAGTTTCTTCTGGATTCCATCCTAATTCATCTTTGATTTTTGATGAATCAATGGCGTACCGGCGATCATGACCGGCCCTGTCCTTTACATATGTAATCTGATCGGCGTATTTTTTTCCGTCTTCACGTGGCTTCAACTCGTCAAGAATGTCACATATCTTTCTGACAATCTGGTTGTTCGTTCGTTCATTATTCCCCCCGACATTATACGTTTCTCCAGCACGTCCATGATGAAAGGCCAGATCTATTCCTTTGCAATGGTCTAAAACATACAACCAGTCACGGACATTTTCACCATCACCATAAATTGGGATGGGGTTCCCTTGAATGGCATTACGAATGATAACGGGTATCAGCTTTTCATCATGCTGCCTGGGGCCATAATTATTCGAGCAATTCGTTGTAACGACGTTAAGTCCGTACGTGTGAAAATAGCTACGCACCAACATATCGCTGGAGGCCTTTGAAGCAGAGTAAGGACTGTTTGGCGCATAAGGTGTTGTTTCAGTGAAGTAGCCCGTCGGACCAAGGCTTCCATAGACCTCGTCAGTCGAGATGTGGAGAAACCTTGCATCTGCATATTCTTTCTTAGCGATAAACGGCTCGGTAAACCAGAAGCTTCTGGCTACATCGAGCAGGGAAAAGGTCCCGTTGATGTTTGTCCGAATAAACGTTTCGGGTCCGGAAATAGAATTATCAACATGGGATTCCGCAGCAAAATGGATTATTCCCTGGATTGTATATTTTTCAAAAAGGGATGTGAGAAGTGATCTGTCATTAATGTCGCCCTGTACGAAATGATACCGGTCAGCGCCCTCAATACTTTTCAGGTTTTCCTGATTTCCTGCATAGGTCAATTTATCCAGGTTGATAATCTGGTAATCCGGGTACTTTTCATGAAAATACAGGATAAAATTAGATCCGATGAAACCTGACCCGCCGGTGATTAATATACTCTTCATTAGAATTCGTTCGCTGCGATTTTAAGTAGATATTGACCGTATTGATTCTTTTTTAAAGGAGTTGCCAGTTCCACTAATTCCGATTTGGTGATATAGCCGTTTCGGTAGGCGATTTCCTCCAGACAGGCAATCTTCAGTCCCTGTCTTTCTTCGATTGCATGGACAAAGTTACTTGCCTGTAGTAAGGATTGATGTGTGCCGGTATCCAGCCATGCCATTCCTCGCCCGAGGAGCTCCACCCGAAGGGTTTCTTCTTTCAAATACAAATTGTTTAAATCGGTAATTTCGAGTTCACCTCTTTTTGAAGGTTTAATTTTCTTTGCCTTCTCAACGACAGTATTATCATAAAAGTAAAGACCGGTAACAGCATAGTTCGATTTTGGCTTTTCGGGTTTTTCTTCTATCGAAAGCACCTTTCCTGACTTGTCGAATTCAACAACTCCGTATCTTTCCGGGTCATTCACATAATATCCGAAAACCAGTGCCCCATTCTCCAGGGATGAAGCTTCCCTGAGAATTTTCGACAATCCGTACCCATAGTAAATATTATCACCTAAG
>CAYGOW010000342.1:4083-4372 GCA_964351425.1 uncultured Roseivirgaceae bacterium | reverse complement strand
TTTCATGAGTTTGGCAAAGAATATTTTTTACTAATTGATCTCATAGATTTTTAATCAGGTATTACAGCAAGATAAGTCCAAATCCTTCCATTAAAGACTCACAGATCTCAGGTAAGGTACTCTTTTCTCCATGGATTTAATAGTGGCTTGTCAGCATAATCTGAGATAACGCAAAACATGCTTTTAGGGTTAACCGGATTTAAATATTTGCCTTCCTGACCTGCATCTTTTTCGGACTCAATACATTGGTATTTCCCCGGTTGACTTACGATGGACATAGGGATGAAAT
>CAYGOW010000342.1:1904-4073 GCA_964351425.1 uncultured Roseivirgaceae bacterium | reverse complement strand
AACGAGATTGAACGTTGATGAAAATTAGCTAAGGGCTAAATAGTCAAATTTTTTGGAAGGGTTCCGCCAACTTGGTACATTTTGAGAAATGAAACGGTATCTCTTTTTTCTATTCATGTTACTTATCGGCTTTGCCTGTGCCCCGGCACCGGAACATCCGGAAACAGTCAACACCGTCGACAGCGTATCGGTCTTTGATCCTGTCAAATGGAAAGTTCTGCGTGACGATGCGTATCCGTACCGCGCAGATATGCTTGATGACCTGGTGGAAAGTCGCGTGCTGAAGACTTTATCTGAGGATGAAGTGCTGGACCTGCTCGGGCCCCCGACCCGGAAAGACAGCAGCTATTTATTTTACAGGGTTGACCAAACACGATTGTTCATGTGGCCCCTGCATACTACCACGCTTGTTATTAAACTATCGGCCGACAGTACGGAAAACCAGGTGTTGATTCATGAATAATTCTTTTAAGAGAATCAGTCGGATTCCCTCCTCAAAGCAAAGGAACTTGCCTCATCTCATTTAAGAATTTAATATTTCAGCTTTTCATCCTGGTCCCAGATTCCCCAACAGGCCCCGACATCACCTTCCGCACCTACTTTCCATGACTCGTCAAAAGAAGAAAAATAGAATATCTCAATGTCGTCTTCCTTCGACCATTTCTGGGCATTGATGAAATACTTCATGAAATTGGCATCGGAAGGGTACGCCCCCTGAAGGTTTGTTCCCTCGCTTGGCCAGCCGGTTTCCGATATAATCACTTTTTTACCATTCGCAGCGTTCACCGCAATAGAATACATTTCTTTCATGTACAATAGTGAATAGTCGATTTGACAACCTTCCCAGAACGGATAGCAGTTGGCAAGAATTACATCACAGGCTTCCGTAATAGCCGGACGATCGGCAAACTCATAATAGGCATCCACATAGCCCATAGGCGTTTCAGGAATAGCTGCTTTCACTTCATGCATAAAGGCAAGCAATTCGTCCTCTGTGAGATCTTTACGGTACATGACTTCATTACCCACCGCAGCAATATCCACATATCCATCCCTGGCAGTCTGAATCAGGTTGGCTATTTCGCGTTTGTTTATTTCAGGATCATCCCCCAGCCAGGCACCCACCAACGTCTTCAGTCCGAATTCGCGGGCAATTTTGGGAATGAGTTCATTCCCATCCGTGCAGGAAAAAGACCGGACCCAATTTGTATACGGCTTGATAATCTCCATTCTTCTTCGAATCTGATCCTCGGAAAGCTGATCACCGGGCTTCTGACCTATTTCATACGGACTGAAGCAAAGGCCATGCATGCCTTGAGCCAGCGTTTTTTGATATAATTCGCGTATTTCATCAATACTCTTGTCGTCATACGAAGTAGCGGCAAGTGATAAGAATCGTTCAGAGCGTAAAGACATTTTAACTGTATTTTAATTTTTCATTTTTATCCCAAATTCCCCAACGCTGTCCGACGTCACCTTCATGATGCACCTTCCAGGATTCATCGAAGGAAGAGAAATAGAAGAGGGGAATATCGTTATTTTGTCGCCAATTATTCACATTGATAAAGAATTTCATGGCATTTTCCGGAGAAGGTCTGGCATTACTATACACTTCCCCCCCATCAGGCCAACCTGTTTCGGTCACCAAAACTGGTTTACCATTGGCAACGTCTTTCACAACCGCATACATCTGGTTCAGGTACTGCGTGGCTTTATCCACATCACATCCTTCCCAGAAAGGATAGCAGTTTGCCAGAATAATATCACAGGTATCGGTAAGGTCTGGATTTTCGTAAAACTGATAATAGGTATCAACACAACCAACCGGAATGTCCGGCAGGGCTTCCTTGACCCGGCGGACATAATCCAATAACTCCTCTTTGCTTAACTCTCCGCGCAACAACACCTCATTACCCACTGCCGCAATATCCACTAATCCTGAATTAGCCAGTTTAATCAATCCATCTATTTCTTTTTCATTGCGTGCGTGATCGCTGCTTATCCAGGCGCCCACCATGGTCTTTAATCCTTTTTCCCGGGCCACTTTAGGAATAAACTCGTTTCCTTCTGTGCAAGAAAAGGACCGGACCCACTGGGTGTAATCAGAAATAACCTCCATTCGTTTCCGGATTTGTGTTTCTGACAACTGGTCCCCAATCACCTGCCCTT
>CAYGOW010000342.1:0-1890 GCA_964351425.1 uncultured Roseivirgaceae bacterium | reverse complement strand
GGGACTAAAGCACAAGCCATGAAGACCACTTTGTAATGATTTACTATATAGTTCAACTATTTCTGCACGGCTTTTTGTGCCAAAATCCACATCGGACTCCAGTGGCTCATCCAAATTCGCCGAAGCCAGTGACATAAGCTTTTTTGCCTGGTAGTACGATGAAACTTCTTTCTCTGCTGGTTTTTTTCGCTTATCAAGTTCGGCACGTATTTCATGGGCTCGTTCTTCTGTCACGTCGTAATCGCGCATGACAAACATCGCTACGAGTGTTCCCAGAATCGGCACACCCGAATAAAAAATCCGAAGACCAGTAACGGCACCTTCTGTCTGTACAGCCGCGTCAGGATCAAACCCCACCACTGAAAGGATTGCTCCACTCAGTAATCCGGCAATAGCAAACCCAAATTTTACCATCCACCAGTAAATAGCTCCAAAAATTCCCTCCCGGCGCTTTCCGGATGTTAATTCATCCAGATCAATGACATCAGCGGTCATGGACATCATCAGCACAAACAAGCTGCCAATACCAAAGGAGAAAAATGGCAAGGCAAAGATGAACATATAGGGTTTGCCTGGTATGAACAGAAACCATAGCATGATATAACCAATTATCGAAATCCCCTGGGAAACAAGAAACGCATTTTTCTTCCCCATTTTTTTTGACATTCGGGCCACCACTGGTATGACAGCGAATGTAGTAACCAGTGCCCCGACACTACCAAACAGAGTGGGCCAAATTCCGGCCGCGGCCGCATCACCTGCGAATAAATAATAGACTACAATGAAGAATGAAAACGCCGCAATGGTATTGAAGGCATTGAATATGAAAAAAGTTGCGATACAAAGCTTTCTGAAGGGCTTTATCCTGAATGATTCTTTAAAGCCACGCAAAATTTCCTTCAGGCCACCGCCAATATTTTTAATTGTGAGGGCAGAATAGGATTCATTCAAAGTCGATCTTCCTTTGATAAATAAGGCCGGGACCATGGCAAATAGCATACATACGATACCAACCCAAATGGCAAGTGTCCTGGTTGCAACATCTGCCGATTCGAACCAGTCCGGGTCATACATAATCACCCAAAACCAAGGGGCTATGACCCATGCCCACTGGCCTATCCATTGAGCGACAGCCATGATATCGGTTCGTTCATGAAAATCAGTACTCATTTCATACCCCATGGCCACATAGGGTACACTGAAAATAGTTAACCCGAGATAAAAAATAAAAGACCAGAGGAGAAAGAAAGTGAAATTGTAGGTAACCCCATTGTCCCTGTACAACTGCCACATGATAATAAAGGAAATTCCCATGACCAGCGCCCCGAGGAATACATATTGCCTTCGTCGTCCCCAGCGTGATTTTGTGTTATCTGAGATAAAGCCCATGATGGGGTCAGTGATCGAATCAAAGACCCTAGGCAAAAAGAACAGAACACCCCACATCCAACCGGGAAAACCAAGGTCCTGAACCAACACGACCATGAAGATGCTAAGTGCGGCGGGGAACATTTGATTGGCCAGCATACCGATGCCAAAAGCTACTTTCAGGCCAAATGGCACCTTGGTAGTGGGTATTTCAGTAGTAGTAATCATATAATCTGGGGGTTAGGGTGCCAATACAATGGTTTGAATGGCTTGTTGATCAATAGAGATTGTTGTTGCCTTTTCACCAAGATGCAGTGAAAAATGCTTCTTTTCTTTTGTCGGATTAAATACGATGGCCACCAATGATCCATCGGTATTTTTGGCCGCGGTCACGAGCAGTGAGTCATCCCCTGATTCGAATCCAACGCGCTTTGCCCCAGGCCGGATGTATCGGCTGAAGTGCCTCAATGTATAATATAGCGGAGTGAAATATACTTCATCGTTCTCCGGGTCGACAATGAC
>CAYGOW010000341.1:0-4380 GCA_964351425.1 uncultured Roseivirgaceae bacterium | reverse complement strand
GTCCGGATAGAAGGAATAATAGAAAAAAGAAGAGGGATCCGACACGGGGTTCAATTATTCTCCCTAGTACCAGCAAGGCCAGGCTGTTTAACAAAAGGTGGAGAAAACCATAATGAACAAAAAGCGATGAAAAATTCCGCCAGAATTCGTTGCTTAAGGATAAGGGGGCAAAATTAGCCCCGGCATCCATTACTTCCTTTACTGAGGGTTGCAGAAAATCAATGCCGGAGAATAACATCCAACCAATCATTCCCGCAATCAGCAAATAGGTGACAGGGGATGATGGACGGAAATTTCTCATTATCGGCGATGTTTCTTCCAGGGTGTTTATTGCAAATTATGAAAGTACAAGGTTTCGTGATCACAGAAAAATTATATCAATCTGCTTTGTCTTCCCCCAGTATGTCGAGCGTACCAAGATAATAATCCCGAGGTACAAGGAGTTTACCGGGAGTCACTTGCATATCATAGCGTGACCATTGCGTTGTGGGACGTAAATTCAGTTGGGTACCATTGAGGGAAGCAGGAAGATCCATATGAAAATCATTAATGGAATTTGTAAAGCGAACATATAGATAGTTATCCTTGAAATAGTATTCAAGGGTAGGAATGCGTGTGTCGCGCAAATACTGGTCAAATACCGGTGCCAGATCAAGTCCTGATTCTTTGATTAAATATTGCTCGATCTGTTGCGTTGTCACGGTCTGGTGATAAAATTCTGCATTCATTCCGCGCAATATACTTCGCCATTTTTCGTCGTCATTCAATAGGGTCCGAATCATGTGCAACATATTTGCCCCTTTATAATACATATCTCCCGACCCGGACTGATTCACCTCATACGGTCCTATAATGGGGCTATCGTTCTGAATGTTGATCCGCGTGCCTATAACATATTCCCTGGCGGCTTCTTTTCCGTAATGATAATCAAGGTAAAGGTTTTCCGAATAAGCTGTAAAACTTTCGTGAATCCACATATCCGCGATGTCGCGATAGGTAATGTTGTTAGCAAACCATTCATGTCCGCTTTCATGGATAATGATAAAATCAAATTTATTGCCCCAACCACTTTGGCTTAAGTCCATACCGCGGTAGCCATTCCGGTAACCATTCCCATAGGTAACGGCACTTTGATGTTCCATTCCAAGATAGGGCGCCTCAATAAGCTTATACCCATCCTCGTAGAAGGGGTAGGGGCCAAACCAGTGTTCGAAGGCTTCAAGCATGCCATGAACCTGCTTAAATTGTTCTTTCGCTACGGACAAATTATCTTCAAGGACGTAATAGTCACAGGCCAATGCGCCCTTCTCACCCATGTATGTATCCCCAAAATGGACATAGCGGGCAATATTGATACTGACGCCATAATTGTTGATGGGATTCTTAACAAACCAGTGCCAGGTGGTGGATCCGTCCAGATTCTCCGTTGTTCTTTCGAGTTGTCCGTTTGATACATCCATAAGGCCTTCAGGTACCCTGACACTGATGCGCATGCTGTCAGGTTCGTCGTACATATGATCTTTGCATGGCCACCACAGGCTGGCGCCATCTCCCTGCACACTGCTTGCTATAAAAGGATACCCTTCCTTATCCTTTTTCCAGGTTATTCCGCCGCTCCAGGGTGGATTTTCGCTCACTTGAGGCGATCCGCTGAAATATACTTCAAGCTGATCGGGTTCTGTGCCTGAGGTTGTCGTCTCTATAAACCAGGCGTTGCCATCCTGCACGAAATTCAGCAATTTTCCGTGTTGTAAAACACTATCAATCCGCATCGGCCTCTGCAAATCGATTTGCATCCGCCGTGGTGTATCTACCGGATCATAAAAGATGATATTACTACCGCGTATTGACTGATTTTCAGGTGAAACTTCAACTCGTAAATCATAATAAACCAGGTCCCACCAGGCGCGCTCGGCAGTGATAGATCCTCGCAAGGAATCCTGCCGGGTAAACTGTCCATACGATCCGCCTGACGTAATCAGGATAAGTATGCAACCTATGATATGGGATACTCGGGACATCCTTATTTTTCCATTAACATGCCCGGTACGTTAGCCGGCCCTTCCTGGTGCCAGTTAAACGCAGGCGCATCGGATTCTTCAGGATACACTTCTTTCAGATTGGATCCTTCATACAAACGACCATTCTTCATTACCCAATGAACGGTATTGGTATGACGAATATTGTCCAGGGGGTTTTCATCCAGAATAACCAAATCGGCCAATTTACCTTCCTCCAGTGAACCAAGGTCATTCTCCAGGCCAATGGCGCGTGCCCCCAGAATGGTGGCTGTTCTTAATGCATTATGGTTAGAAATTCCACCTGCCTGCATAGACCATAGTTCCCAGTGATAGCCAAGTCCCTGTAACTGGCCATGGCTTCCAACGCCCGCTGTTCCCCCTTCTTCCACCAGGTCCCTGACAAATTCAGCATGTCGGGAGAATATATGTTCTTCTTCCATAAACCAACCGGCATTTCTGCGGCGCGACTTATTATCCAGGTCAGACTTCGGCGTAAAATAATTCAGCTTTTCATCACCTTGCACGTCTTCGGTGGCATAATAATAATTCTCCGCCCAGGGGCCGCCATAGGAAACCAGGAGGGTAGGGGTATAAGCGGTTTTCGCAAATGTCAGGAGTCCGATTACGTCTTTGTATATCGGATAAATAGGGAAACTGTGTTCATGTCCCGGATATCCGTCGAGCACCTGGGTCATGTTTAGTTTAAAATCCAGTGCACCTTCCGTGGTAGGCATCAATTCCTGTTCTCTGGCCGCCGTAATAATCCATTGCCGTTGCTGGCGGTTGCCTGTCAGGTACATTTTAATCGTTTTGGTATTGTAGTATTCAGAATACTGTTTCAGCACACGCCGGGCATGCTCCTGATTTTTGATATTATATGCCCAGTAACCAACACCCGGGCCAGTTGAGTATATTCTTGGTCCATGGATCATTCCTGCATCCACCATATCACTGTAGGTAAGGACATCGGTTGTACCGGTCTGCGGATCACGGGTTGTGGTTACCCCATACGCCAGGTTTGCCGCATAACTCCAGACTTCATTTTTATGTAATCCCCAGGCCGGACGCATGTGTGCATGGGTATCAACGAAACCAGGCAAAATCGTCTTACCAGACATATCGAGGACAGTTGCTCCTTTGGGAGTGTCCAGGGTTCCACTGGCACCGACGCCTGTTATGCGGTTATTTTCCACCAGAAGGTCTCCATTTTCAATAACTTCTTCACCGTTCATGGTGACCAGCCGGGCATTTTGAAGGAGAATGGTTCCCTGCGGGATGTCACGTTCCCGTTCAACTTTCACGCGCAATTCATCAGGTGTATAGCCATCATCTTCCTTGGAATCCTCGTCTTCTTTCTTTTCGTCCTCTTTTTTTTCAGTCTCCTCTGTTTTGGCTTCTTCTTTCGCTTTTTCCAGGGCAATGGCAGCAGGCACATCATAGGTAAAAAAGGCATTTCCGATGGACCAATACACCTTGGTTCCTGAACGGTCCCAGGATGGAAACTGACCACCTATTTCCGTTAATTTTCTGGCTGGAAAAGCCGCTTTCTCCGGAGAAGATACAGATATCTCCACCACTTCATTACCGAGCTTGGGTACTGTTGCAGTGTAGATATCATTATTTATCAAAGCCAGTACCTGGTCCCCTTTAGGCGCTTTCAGAATCAGGGAGGCATCCGTCGGTCGTTGATTTGGTTCGCCCGGTGATTCCTTCAATGAAGCATGTCCCAGCGCGTCCAGGGTTGTCCCATACGTCGTAATCCCGGTAATCTTTACAATTTCTTTTTCATCAGTTCCATCCCATCGAATGGAGACAAGTCCTTTACGTCGTGAGTAAAGATAGATGCGCTCATCTTCCGAAGTAAAGTGGGGAGTTGAGCGGCCCAGGGCTTTGGAAATGAACTGCGGCGCTCCTCCGTCTGCGGGTATCCAGTATATTTCGTTTTGCGAATTGAATGCATAAGGCCCTGTAGCATTCTGGAAATTGGATTGATATCCCTTGAGATACACAATACGGTTGTTGGCAGACCATGCTGGTTCAGTATAAAAGGCGGGTTCGGTGGTCAACTGAACAGGACGTTTTCTTCCTGTCGTATTCACCTTATAAAGGTGGCCGCCCCTGGTTTCGTCCCAGGTGGTAAAGACAAGGTAGTCACCATCCGGACTCCAGGCTGGCATGGCTTCGGTAAAGTCATTCTTTGTCACACGCTCGGGTTGCTGTTCGTCCAGATCCATGAGATATAAACGATTAAACGCCGTAAAGGCAATACGGTCACCGGCGGGAGAAACTACAACATCCCTGATCTGGGTGGCTGTAATCATTTCCTCATCGGTTATAGGGTAATTAAATTCAACCAGGG
>CAYGOW010000340.1:0-4381 GCA_964351425.1 uncultured Roseivirgaceae bacterium | reverse complement strand
CTTGCCTCCTGCAACGATAATAGCAAATTCCTGGCGTGCCATAGGATTGAAATTCCGAATTCTTACAAAATCAACATGGCATCACCATAAGTAAGGAACCGGTATTTTTCCTTCATGGCGACTTCGTAGGCGTTCATAATTAAATCATATCCTCCAAATGCACAGGCCATCATTAGCAGAGTGGACTCAGGGGCATGAAAATTAGTGATCATCGCATTACAGATCTTGAATTCATAGGGAGGGAAGATGAACTTATCTGTCCATCCTTCTTTGGCTTTTAGTCTTCCGGCTGCCGATACAGCAGACTCGAGGGCCCGCATGGACGTTGTACCAATAGCGCAAACTCTGTGTTTTTCATCAAGGGCTGAATTTACCATATCAGCCGTTTCAGCCGTAACCTGGAAGTTTTCGGAATCCATTTTATGCTTGGTAAGATCTTCCACGTCTACAGGTCGGAAAGTTCCGAGTCCAATATGAAGGGTAATATTGGTGCGTTCTACTCCCTTGATCACGAATCGCTTGAGCAATTGTTCTGTAAAGTGCATTCCTGCAGTCGGAGCCGCTACAGCTCCTTTGTGCTTCGCATAAATTGTCTGGAAGCGTTCGCGGTCTTCAGGCTCAGCCGGACGCTCGATGTATTTTGGTAGTGGGGTTTCGCCTAGCGTATCAATGGTCTTGTAAAATTCTTCGTCTGTACCATCAAAAAGGAAGCGTATCGTTCTGCCGCGTGATGTGGTATTATCAATTACTTCAGCGACCAAATCCCCTTCCCCAAAATATAATTTGTTGCCGACACGAATTTTACGGGCCGGATCAACCAGCACGTCCCAAAGGTGAAGTTCCTCATTTAATTCACGAAGCAGGAAAACTTCAATCTTCGCACCTGTCTTTTCCTTGTTGCCATATAAGCGGGCCGGGAACACCTGGGTATCATTTCCAACCAGTACATCGCCTTCTACGAAATAGTCGACAACGTCCTTAAAAATCTTGTGTTCTATTTCGCCAGTGTCGCGATGAATAACCATGAGCCTGGACTCATCCCGATTTTCAACCGGATACAATGGAATTAACCCACTAGGGAGTTCGAACTTGAATTCTGATAATTTCATATTTAATATTACAGTATTAAATAACCTGTTTACGTGAAAATGAGCTTGCAAAAATATGGATTCCTTTGGATTATTTAAGGGTAATCCATGATTTGTTTTATTTGTCACTATAACTTCTCCTATGGAAGTAATTAAATTAATTGCAGAAAGTTTCCGATTCGCATGGGTGGCCTTAAAGACCAACCTACTGCGTACTATACTCTCCTTGTTAGGGGTTACAGTTGGGATATTTTCAATCATTACGGTATTCACCTTAATTGATTCCCTGGAGAATAATATCAAAGACAGTCTAAGTTTTTTGGGAAGCGATATCCTTTATGTCACCCGTCAGCCCTTTACACCGGAGGCGGATGGCGTTTACCGTTGGTGGGAATATATTAATCGTCCAAATGTAAGCTATTTTGAATACAGGGTACTGGAGGATAATTTGCAACACGCGTCAGCGATTAGTATTGGAGCGACTCGCGGGAACATGACGGTTAAAAGCGGTAATAGCAGTGTTTCTGATGTTATTTTATCCGGGGTTAGCTACGGTGCTTCCAATACATCAGAATTAAAAATTGAAGAAGGCAGATTTTTTACACCCACAGAAGCGGATGCCGGTCGAAATATAGTTGTGATCGGAAATCGTATTGCTTCTGACTTATTCCGTACGCCGGCCAGGGCGCTGGGCCAAACAATTAAGATTAAAAACCTTAAGTATGTGATAATTGGTGTTTTTGAATTTGAAGGAGAAGGATTATTTGGTCCGTCCAATGATAATACGGCCATGATACCGTATAATTCATTTCGTAAACTTTACCAAACAGGAACGGGAAGTTCTCGGGAACTTGGGTCCTATATCGCTCTGAAAGGGACGGAAGCGGATGAAGGATTTATTGAACTGGAAAGTGAAGTGACCGGTATCCTGAGGAATATTCGCACACTTCGGCCGACTGAAAAAGAAAACTTTGCCATTAACCGGCCTGAAGCCGTTGGTAAAATTATTGAAAGTGTTTTTAATGTGCTTGGCTTCGCCGGAGCGATTATCGGAGGGTTTGCTATCCTTATTGGAGGCTTTGGTATTGCCAATATCATGTTTGTTTCTGTTAAAGAAAGAACACCAATCATTGGCTTACAAAAATCATTAGGGGCAAAAAACTATTTTATACTATTTCAGTTTTTGTTCGAGTCTATTTTCCTCAGCATAATCGGCGGACTTGCCGGATTGTTTCTGGTGTACCTCATAACGTTTATCCCTATTGGTTCGCTGGAAGTCACGCTCTCGTTTCGTAACATACTTATTGGCCTTGGGGTATCTACCGTAATTGGAATGGTTTCCGGAATTGTTCCTGCGGCCAATGCTTCGCGTCTTGACCCGGTGATTGCTATACGGGCCTGATAAAATTAAAATCGTATTTGAGAAAATTACGCTCCTTTTTTTAAATTTTGAAGAAACTAAAAACCCCCGGAATTCCGGGGGTTTTATTATTTATTCAAATGAAAGAAAATGACTTATTCCTGAACCGGGATTGGTTCTTCGAGGTCTTCCCCTTTGATTTTAGCCTTGATTTTTCCTTCTATTTCTTCCATCAGCTCAGGATTATCTTCCAGTAGCGTTTTAACTGCATCGCGTCCCTGACCAAGTTTATTATCTCCATAACTAAACCAGGATCCAGCCTTCTTCACAATATCCAGTTCGACTCCGATGTCGATAATTTCACCCACTTTGGAAATTCCTTTCCCGTACATGATGTCAAATTCGACTACCTTGAAGGGCGGAGCTACTTTGTTCTTCACTACTTTCACGCGTGTCCGGTTACCGGTCACTTCATTGGCGGCCTCTTTAATCTGACCAATTCGACGAATATCAAGCCGAACAGACGCATAAAATTTGAGGGCATTTCCACCTGTGGTGGTCTCAGGGTTCCCAAACATCACCCCGATCTTCTCTCTAAGTTGGTTGATGAAGATGCATGAACAACCCGTTTTGTTGATCGTTCCCGTGAGTTTTCTGAGTGCCTGGGACATCAATCGTGCCTGAAGCCCCATTTTACTATCACCCATCTCACCTTCTAATTCTCCTTTTGGTACAAGAGCGGCAACCGAATCAATTACGATAATATCGATCGCTCCCGATCTGATCAGGTGTTCAGTAATTTCCAGTGCCTGCTCCCCGTTATCTGGCTGGGAAATCAGCAGGTTTTCCGTATCGATGCCAAGCTTCTCTGCGTACATCTTATCAAAAGCATGTTCGGCGTCTATAAAGGCAGCCAGTCCGCCTTTGCGCTGAGCTTCTGCAATACAATGCATGGAAAGCGTCGTTTTACCTGATGATTCAGGGCCGTATATTTCAATCACCCGTCCTCGTGGTATTCCGCCCACTCCCAAGGCTATGTCCAATCCAAGTGATCCTGTGGAAATCGCAGGGATATCTATGACTCGTTCGTCACTTAATTTCATTACGGCTCCCTTGCCGTAGGTCTTTTCCAGTTTATCAATGGTTAGCTGTAAAGCCTTTAATTTTTCGTCCTTTTCGGCCATGTGCTTCAGATTTGTTGACAAAGATATATTTAGCGGTGAAGTTACTAATTAGTCCTCATAATCCGCTCAAAATTTTGCTAAAATAATTAGGATTTGTCCGACGTTACATGTCTTGTTCCTATATTGCACCTCATATGAGGCGAGTTTTCATTGTACTAATTCTCACGGTCATATTCCTTCCGTCAAAGGGCCAGCTCAATAATTCTTCACTGGAATGGCCTGCGAACTATGAGGATGTTGATTCGGGCAGGTTTTATGCCGGGTTTCGTACCCTGGGCTTTATGCGCAATAATGAATATTTTAATGAAGTCCTGGAAGGGTATACCTTATTCGGCTATCAACTCAATCCATTTCTGGCCTGGCAAGCGTCCGGAAATTTACGTTTTGAAGCGGGTCTTTTCCTGGAGCAATCGTTTGGAGAGGATGACTTCACCCATATCTTGCCAACTTTCACCATTAACTATACAAGGAATAATCATCAACTCATTCTGGGGACACTTCAGGGGAATGTTTCCCACCGTTTGATTGAACCGCTTTATGATTTTGAAAATCTATTGGATGACGACCGGATTGAGTATGGCTTGCAATACCGATTTGTGAACAATCAATTATTTCTTGATACATGGATTGACTGGCGTCAGGCGATTGCGGAGGGCGATACAGATCAGGAAGAATTGCTGGCAGGGATATCGGCTGAGTACAAATGGTTGAACCTGCCGGCATCCGGATTTTCCACGTTGCTGCAGGTG
>CAYGOW010000339.1:0-4389 GCA_964351425.1 uncultured Roseivirgaceae bacterium | reverse complement strand
ATAACGAAGATAAAAACGGCAATCCACTTCCTGAAGGTGATCAGTGTGATATCTATGCCTTCCTCGAAGTTCGAACAACGAATAAAACAGAACGTTTGGCCACGGCCTGGTTCAGAACAGGAGAAACCAACTCAGAGCTTAACTCCCGGACGATTGATTTTATTTACGGTGAATTAGATGCGTCTTACCCGCCAGAGATTCGGCCGGAGAATGGCCTCTATGTTTCCAGTGATTCAGCCAGTTTCATACTGCCTACGCATATCACGTTTGTCGCTTCTTCCAGTTTCGACGGGGCTAACTTTTCCGGTGCCGTTGGCAGTTTGCTGCTCCTGGATGACCTGGAATTTATCTATGAAGAATAATCACATGATGTCATAAACAATCTGTTTTCCGTGATAGGCCCTTGCACCCAGTAAGGCATGCAACTGATCCAGATTATGTGAAGTCACCTTACCGGCCGCGATGATTTCCATTTTATCCCCGGCTTTGTCAAGCATCTTTTTTAACATCGCTACGCCATTCATGGCTGTATCAGCACCCCCGGATGTCAGAACACCGGTGATTTCCGGAATTAATAGTAATTGATCGAGCGCTACCAGAATGTCTGCTGAAACATCGATGGCTTTATGGTAGGTGACATTCTTCGGAGCGGCATAGACGGCCAGACGTTTTGTATTCTCCGTATCAACAGATCCATCCGCATGCAATAATCCGATCACAACCCCGGCCACGTTAAAGGATCGGCATAAATCAATATGCTTCCGCGTCTCTTCCACTTCTTCCGGTGTAAACACAAAATTTCCGCCGCGCGGCCTCGCCATGGCATGTACAGGAATGGACAGGTGTTTCATCACCTGCTCCAAAAGCTCCGGTTCAGGGGTGAGTCCATCCAAATCCAGTCGGCTGCAAAGTTCAATTCTTTCCGCCCCGCAGTCTTCCGCCCGCAATGCATCGTCTAAACTGTCAACGCAGGCCTCCCTAATTAGTGTGTGTTGTTTTTTCACCTTACTAAAATGGCATAAATTAATGGGACAAACCAGAATTTACTTTTTCAACAAACGCAGGAGAAAATGGACGCCCCGGAACAAATGCCCCATGAATTTGCCGATGCCTGGAATAAGAAAGACGCAAACCAGCTGAGTGAATTATTCGCGAAAGATGCCGATTTTGTCAATGTAGTCGGACTTTGGTGGCACGATCGGGAGTCAATACGGAAAGCCCATGATTATGGCCTTCGGGTGATTTTTAATGAATCCAGCCTTCGTGTAGGCCGTACTAAGAAACGCATGCTGTCTGAGGACTTCGCCGTCATCCACGCACGAATGACTCTAAACGGACAATCAGCGCTTGCGAGTCACGAAACTCCGGCCAAACGCCAAAATTTATTCACTTTCGTCATGGGCCGTCAGGCATCTGGATGGATTTGCCTCGCTGCGCATAACACCGATATAGTCCCCGGAAAAGAAACCAACCTGGCGGATGAAAATGGTGAGCTAACCCCTGTTGATTACAGGTCGTAACCAATCCGCGCTTAGCACCACTTTCCTGCGTTGATGTATAATATCTTCCATTTTGCCCGGATTCGGCTGATTTTCGTATTCAACATGTCATATGAAAGGAGAAAAGATATGAGAATCAAGAACTGGAATAAAGATCGTAATACATATTCGATCAATGCGGGGCATAATCAGCAGGTACGTGTCATTTATTCTGAGGAACAATCCATCATTATCACACCAAGAAAAGAATTTACCGTCAGGCGATCTGGAATTTGGAGACCCCAATACCAGATATTGCGTAGAAACGAACATATTGGCACATTAAAGCATGGGTATTTCCAGCGAAAATCCTTCCTTGAAACCCAGGTAACAGACACCTATACGTTTCTTCACCGCACCGATTTATCCTTCCGGGTGGTGAATGAAAAATCTGAATGCTGCCTGGCCTATCATGCCCCTGACAACGGCAATATAGTGGTCGAGTATAATCCGGAATGCCCGGACCTACCCCTTCTCATGGGTATTGGCCTAATAGTTTACCAGGATATTTTGTCAGAATATAATTCCACAATGAGCCTGTTACTCACTGTGGCCTCATAAAAAAATGATTATCTTTTCTCCTTTAATAGGGCGTGCAAAGCGACCTGACACCATGAAATCAAGATTCATCCACCTCTTAAAAGGTTCACGTACGTACTGGCTGCTGCAATTGATAGGCTGGAGTGGTATGGTTCTGCTGGAAACCATCAATTACACATTCTTTCTCCTGGGAGAATTCTCATTTGACTATTTCCAAACTTTTCTGATTTACGCTGTTATCGGTATTCTTGTAACGCACCTGATGCGGATCGTTCTCAAAACGTATGATATCTTTTCAAAGTCTTCCTACCTTGTCTGGACCATTGCGGCGGTTGCCACAGTAGTGTGCAGCTTCACAAGTGTCTTTCTGATTTTCATACCATCGCTGATTACGGAACCTAATGAGGTGCTTGTTACATATGGCCCCATTTATATTCTTGGCCTCGTTCTCAATAACGGGAGATATTTTCTGATCTGGATGGTGATTTATTTTTTGTATCAGATCATGGCACAACGAAATCAATTGGCGGAGGAACGTTATTTAAACTTTGCCCGCGCCAAAAATTTCGAACTGGAACTGCTTAAAAAACAGATCAATCCGCATTTCCTTTTTAATGCGCTCAACAGCATCAAAGCCCTTGTACTTATTGATGCCAATAAGAGCAGGGATGCCATTGTAAAACTATCTGAACTCCTGCGTTACACACTGAATTATGAGCAACAGCAACTGGTAACGGTGGAAGATGAATTAACCGAAGTAAAAAAATATTTTGAATTGGAGAAACTGCGCTATGGAAAGCGATTCGAGGTCAGGTATGCCCTGTCAGAAAATGTCATGCATGAGTTTATCCCTTCCGTGTTACTTCTAACCCTGGCGGAGAATGCGATCAAGCATGGCGTCTCCAAACACGTGGGAAAATCAGTGATCGATGTGATTGCCGATGGGAATGAAAAGGGCTATTTTGTATCAGTGGCAAATACCGGTACACTAATGAAATCAAATTCAAGGGGTATCGGGTTACGGTATATTGAACGGCGAATAGAAGAACAATTTCACAATTCCGGTGTCTTTACTTTATCTGAGAATGAATCCCGGGTAACGGCCACCATAGAAATCCATCAAAATGAAAATACGCGCCCTGCTAATAGACGACGAACCACTGGCATCCGCGGAACTGCAGGTGCTGTTAAAAGAATTTCCGGAAATTGATGTCATAGGAACGGCCGAAAATTACTCGGAAGCCGAAGAATTAATCCAGGAGCATACCCCGGAGTTACTCTTTCTGGACATTAACATGCCGGGGAAAAATGGGTTTGAATTGCTGGAATCGCTCGATTTCAGCCCTCATGTTATTTTTGTTACGGCCCATGATCAATACGCCTTGAATGCCTACGAGGCGAGCGCTCTTGACTACCTGTTAAAACCGGTGAATCCGGACAGGCTGGCCGATGCCATTCAGAAAACCAAAAGACTTATAAACCCTGCAGAAACTCAGGAAGACGGAGAGAATCGGATAAGTATCAAGAAACGAATTTTTGTAAAGGATGGGGAAATGTGCTTTTTCGTCCCTATCAATGAGGTCTTTTTGATTGAAAGCATGGGGAATTATGCCCGTTTGTTCTATCAGGATAAAAAACCGTTACTTCACAAATCATTAAGTTACCTGGAGAATAAATTACCAGAAGAACATTTCTTCCGCGCCAACCGACAGCAGATTGTTAATTTGAATTTTATAAAAAACATCCATCCGTTTTTTAATAGTACCTTGCGACTCGAATTGCAATCGGGTGATCATGTGGACGTTAGCCAACGTCAGAGTGTGCGCTTCCGGGAAATTACAGGCATCTGATCACCTGCGTAATCCTGCGACGATCAGGTATAATCCGCATTCATCATTTTCTTATTTTAATTGACAGTCTTCTGAATCATCTTTACACTGAAAATAATGACAAATCACATTGATAACCCTATTTATAAATCAATAACTATGAAAACGAAATTTGTATCCATCTTAATGACTGCGGTCCTTTCCATCTTTGGAATGGGCACACGCGCACAGGAAAATACATTGCTATATGAAGTTTCCGGAAATGGATTGGATCAACCGTCCTATGTATTCGGGACTATTCACCTGCTGTGCCAGGAGGATCTGTCTTTTTCGGATGAACTGAAAAATGCGGTCAAAACCAGTGAACAGTTGGTATTCGAACTTGATTTTGATGATCCATCCCTGATGACGGATATGCAGGCTGGCTTGATGATGAGCGATGGCCAAAATATGAAATCCTTATTCACAGAGGAGGAATACGC
>CAYGOW010000338.1:0-4403 GCA_964351425.1 uncultured Roseivirgaceae bacterium | reverse complement strand
TTATGAACAATAAAAGGTTAAAAAGTGCAATCCTATAAATTTTAATTTCCGTAGTCACCAATTTTTTTAATGTCCAGTTAACACTACTTATAACTATCACAATTAAAAAGGCAATAATAATATTGAATAATAATCTGCTCCCAAATAATGACCAATAAGAATCTCTAACTTGATTCTTAAATTCCTCCAAACTGCCTAACCAGAAAAGAGAAGAAAAATATGTGATTACTACGCCAATAAGAGTCAATAATACGTTGACAACAATTACAAAAAGTGATTTATTTTTCATCCTCTTCGTCTTCTGATTCATTATTGTCTCTAATAAACTCGAATCTTACTCCACTACTTGTTTCCGCAACGTTTACCCCAGTGGCTCCTGCTGCAGCTGCTTTTAGCATTGCCTTCACTTCTTTAAAAACACCAGCACCTTTTGTCGAACCATGTGAATAGAAGAACTTGTCTGAACTGCTTGAAAATTTATCGACTACTCCAAAAATATCTGTACCACTCACTTCCTTATTACCAGTTACCCAATCACCACCATATCCTAGTTGATAGACTGTTGTATTTTCAGGATTATCAAATTCGTCCGCCTCATCTGGAGAAAGGTGCAAAATTGTTTCAACAGTATGTCCCATTTCTATAAGATATTGGGCAATACCCGCACCATATGCACCTCCTTCACTATGTGTCACCAACTTGAATGTTTCATCTTCTCGCATGTCTGCAATCAATTCTTCATAATGATCTTTGGCATATTGATAACCTCGATCATATCTATCACCACCACTATCATCACCTCCCCATTCTGATGAACCATCTATAAACATCCCATTACCACGATGTCCATCATCAAAAAATTGGCTAGCAGCTTTAACGAATCCTCTACCCCAATAAAATCTTCCGGGTCGAGATGAACCTATAATTCTTTTACCTACAATACTATTCTGCCAGTAGCCATTTACGTACAACACTTTTTTCCCATCGGGATCAATAAACTTCAATGGGTTGTTTAATACATATCCATAAGGTGAAAATTGATTGTAACTATCTGATAAAGGATCCACCACTCCCCACCTTCCAATGGCCGGATCATACATCCTGGCCCCATAATCCAGCCAGTTCAGGTCCAGCTCGTCCTGTAATTCCTTGCCGTTGTAGAGGTAATCGTTCTGTTTCGCTGTGACTCGCTGATAGCTATTAAAGGTGAGTCCAAAGGGGTAGTAATCATCCTTATGAATTACTGGTCTCCACATCCCTCCTTAACTACCTCGCCGTCAATGATCACATAACATACCTTGGTCAGGTACTCAAACGGGTCGCCGTCGTAAAGCACCACGTCCGCGTCCTTGCCTTTTTCCAGGCTCCCGACCCGATCATCAATCCCTAACAGCTGAGCAGGATTCAGGGTAATACTCTTTAACCCTTCCTCATACGGCAGTCCGTTGGCCACGGCATTGGCGGCTTCAAACAACACCACCCGGGTCTTGGGTACATAGGCCTCAAAACCGCTTTTAATACTGACGGGAATTCCAGCCGCATGGAGCAGTGCGGCACTTTCCATGTTCACATTCTCCCGGCTGCCGGTCGCACGCAACCGGGTCGAATGCAGGATAATGGGCACGCCGGCCGCTTTTAATTCGTCGGTAAGCAAGTACGCCTCGGTGACTTCATCCAGGACAATGTCCAGGTCAAATTCATTCGCTATCCGCAGTGCCGAGAGAATGTCCTGCTGACGATTCGCGGTGATCAATGCTCGCGTTTCTTTATTCAAAAGCTTCACCAGGATATCCAGTTGAATATTCGGCGGGGGATCGTTTTTGTCGTTGTCATCCTCCATTTTCTCCTTGTAGGCCTGTGCTTCAATCAGCTTGCTGCGAATCATGGCAATCTGCTTGGCCGATGTACCGGGAGATTCAAAATTGCCGCTCACCATCGGATCAATCGTCATGGCCAGCATGGTCGATTCGTCAATGACCGCTTCATTCACATTATCCCCGCGGGTTTTGGCAATCAATGTCTGTCCGCTGATAGTCGCCCCCGGACCGTGTCCGGTATGTACTGTGGTTATACCCCAGCTCTGCAAATAGGCCACCAGTTCTTCGCGGGCATTGTAGGCATCAATGGCCCGCAATTCCGGCTGTATCGGAGAAGACATCTCAAGCTGGTCCTGGTCATGCGGTTGGTTCATATACCCGCTAAACCCAACCGTCGAATGGGCATCTATCAGGCCAGGCGTGACCACTGCGGCTTCAATGATCCGGTAGTCCTTCGGGATCCGGGTGGAAGCCGGACCTACTTTATCAATTTTACCATTCTTGATCAACACCACGCCATTCTCAATGACAGGTCCGTCCATGGTGTATACTTTCTCTCCCTTGATGGCCAGCTGGGCCAGCACCAGACCGGGAAGTAGTATCAGTGCAACGAGTAATGTAAATAGCTTATTCATGAACATGCAGGTAAAGGTTGGAACGATATACTTTATAACCACCGGTGGCAAAGGCCTTGTCTTCCGGGTTGGACCGGTCAAATACTTTCTGGCCCTCCACCCAGGTTTCTTCCACGTGGGTATAGGCACTCAACGGGTCACCGTTCATCAGGATAAAATCAGCGTCTTTCCCCACCGTAAGGGTGCCCAACCGGTCATCCAGTTCGAGCATCTTCGCCCCGGCAATGGTCAGCGCTTCCAGCGCCTTCTGCCGTGACATGCCGTCCCGGACGCCAATGGCGGCAGATCGTCTGAAGAACCGGGAATCTGTAATCCCGTCGTCGGTATGGAACCCGACCAGGGCACCGGCTTCTTCCAGGGCTGCCCCGTTCACATTCCGCAAATCCATGGCTTCCAGTTTTCCTCCCGGTGAGTCAATCACAATGATCGAAGCGGGTACGCCAGCCGCGGCAATTTCGTCCGCCACCTTCCAGGCTTCACTGACATGGTGCAACACCACTTTGAAACCAAATTCTTTCGACAAACGGATTGCGGTCAATACATCATCATGACGATGCGTATGAAAATGTACGATTCGCTCGCCGTTCATGATCTGCATGAGGGCTTCCATCCGTAAATCCCGGGGCGGGGCGGTCTTCGATGTATCATTCTCCGCTTCCTGAACCTTCTTCATGTAATCCTGCGCATGGGTAAATAAGGATCGCACCATGGCGGCCGACTTGGCACGGGTGCCGGGAAACTTAGGCTGTGGCCGGATCGAGTTTGTGCCATTCGCCATTTTCATGCCTCCGCAAATGCCGTTGGTAATATCTTCACAAAACAGGAGGTCTTCAATCGTCTTCGCGTCCTTGCGCAATTTGATATAGACGGTTTGTCCGCTCATCAGGTGCCCCGAACCGGGCATGACATTCAACGTGGTGATGCCGCCGGCAAGCGCCCGCTTAAATCCGTCGCTGGTCGGATCAATGGCGTCCAGGATACGTACCTCGGGGTTAAGCGCATCCGACCGGTCCCCTCCCGATCCATTGCCCAGGTGGGAATGGGTATCCACCAGTCCGGGCATAATGACTTTGCCCGTGACATCGATCACTTGTGCATTGGAGGGAACGGATACATTGGCAAAGGATCCGACCGCCTGAACACGGCCGTTTTGCACAAGCAAGGTGCCGTCTTCAATTTCCTCGCCGTCGACCGGGATGATGTGCGCGTGTACAAAAGCCACAGGCGTTTCCTGTGCCTGGACCATGACGCAGGTCATCCAGGCAAGTAATAAGAGTAGTATTTTTTTCATGGGAGTGATTAAATGATCCGTCCAAAATAATCAAATTTATTCAGTATCAAAGAAATCTGATTCCGTTGGTATCCCGCTGACGAATCCCTAATTTGGGTATATGGACTTCGAACAAATAAGAAAAGATACCCCCGGCTGTCACAACAAGTTGTTTTTTAACAGTGCTGGCTCCTCCCTTCCTCCTCAATCAGTGCTGGATCATATTCAGGCCTACCTGCAGGAGGAAGCCGAGGAAGGGGGCTACCGCATGGCCGAAAAGCACAAGGGGGATATCGCCGGTTTTTACCAGGAAGCGGCGCTGCTGCTGAATACCACAGCCAAAAATATCGCCTTTGCCTCCAGTGCGACTGACGCGTATGCCCGCGCCCTGTCATCCATCCCGTTTCAAAAAGATGATGTCATTCTCACGACCGAGGATGATTACGTATCCAGCCACCTGCAGTTTATTTCCCTTAAAAAAAGGTTTGGCATCCGGATAGTCCGGGCCACTTGCCTGGAGAATGGAGATCTCGACCTTGATCAGTTTGAGGACCTGATAAAGAAACATACGCCAAAACTGGTCGCCCTGGCACATATTCCCACCAGTTCGGGCCTGATCCAGGATGCCGAGGCTGTCGGGGATTTGTGTGAAAAGCATGAATGTCTGTACCTGGTCGATGC
>CAYGOW010000337.1:0-4405 GCA_964351425.1 uncultured Roseivirgaceae bacterium | reverse complement strand
CCACCCAAAGTTTATCTTCTTCGGGAGTCCATTTCATGGAAAAATTCTCCAGGTGGGCATCCGGGCAAAGGAAATCACCCGCCATGCGCTCATTCATGACCAACGTATCACCTTGGGTTATGACCGAATCGGGATAAAACAGAAAGTCCTTAGAATAAATATCCATGGATAAGTGAGAAATCCGGCCCTCTCCGCGCAACCCTTTTTTATCAAGACGGATGTCATTATAAAATCTTGATTCCGTTCCGTAAAGATTTAATCCCTCCGGAGGTGTGGTATAATCAAATCCCATGGAGTAATCATCCATCACTTCCAGCTTGGCATCGAAGGTTGGGAAAATTTCACTGACAAATTGCCCGTCAAACGATATGGAGGTTGGGTCATCCCCACTGAGGCTGTCTACGGCAAACGGCGGGACAACAAAGTTGATTGATTTATCATACACCCCACCGAGCATATCCTTGTTATTGAAAAAGACAACTGATTCACTGCCCGAGTCAAACTTCGGATAATCAGTGTACCCAATCTTGCCTGATTTGTTATCCGGCCGGTTGATGTATAATACGCCTTTTGTCGCACCTGAGGCATCGGAAACAAGGGAATTATTGATTTTCTTTCGACCACTTCCTCCGCGGCTGTTCTCATCTTTAATATAAAACTGCACGGAATCAATCTCCTGAAGATTGATGAGAAAACTATCATAGCGGAAAGTAAACTCCCGTCCATAATATTCATAATTACCGGCAGTAATCTTACCATCGAACCGGAAGCCCCTGTCCTTTAAAAGTGTAATGGTACTGCTATCCGGCTCGATCACCACATTAAGCGAATCACTAATTTTAAATTCTTCCACCCCGCGAACCGTCATATATCCTTCCCTGAAATTAAGGCTGGCGTTAGGCTTGTCCATGATGACGGATGAAAGAATAATATTATCAAAATCCTTCTGGCCAAACTTGGACGTATATAAATGATGGGCTTTTGCTTTAACTGTGATCAGTCCGGTACGTGCATTATATCCGATCAATCCCTTTTGGGCCAGTGACAGCATGGCGCCTTGCATGAGTTTAAGGTCTTTCCGATATCCATCGGCGAGATCCGCAACCAGAAATTCCTCTTCCCCCGTTTTATTGGAATATGCAACAACCAGACTCAATGGGTTAAAATCATATACCTTATCTCCAAGTGCCCGGTAGTCTTCAACTTTATAGTGATCTATTGATTCAAAATAGGCCGGTACCATTCGCCGTGCCTCCAGTATGGATACATCAAGACTATCTGAATCGAGGTCCCACCGGATAATATCCGCCGTAAAATCCATATTAAAGAAACTGGCCGAGTACGGTGTATTTCGATACCCACCATTATCTTTTTGCAGGACAAGTTCTCTGCCGGGTATATCATAGTTCATCCGGACCGCCGGGTGGTAAATGCTGTCCATGCCCTGGTAAACAACCACCTTTGCCCGTTTGGTTGTCATTAAAGAATCTTTAAATTCAAAGATCCCGGAGGTAGCCTTGAATCGGGGCATTTCGTTTGTCGCAACATAGATGGTCGAAAGATCCCCGAGGAGGGACGTACTGAGCATGGCAGCTCCTTTCAGAGCAAACCCACCGACGTACGTCAGATCAGGACCAAATCCGTCGACTTCAATGTTGCTGTAATAGGACATAAATCGTGGATAGGTCGCATCATCTATGGAATCATGACGAACGCTTTTATATTCAAAAAGACCCTCTATGGGTTCCTTTAATTTTCCCGTATAAGTCAACTTCGTTCCTTCAGCGTCTACCTCAGGTTTTCGAATGTCAAAGCTGTACCCCCCTAATTGGGCAAACACTTCATTCTCAGGCAAACCTGCCATGGACCAGTCAAATGTTCCTCCTTCGCCGACAAAGGTATGCGAGGTGATTTTCAGAGCCCCCGCGGTATTGGACAGAAAGACCGAATCATACGGGGTAATAAAATTCAGGGACAATTTATCGAATTTGATCACGGCGCCTTCCACAACAGGGAGTGGTTTAGCACCAAGATTCATCATCTCAGACTGCGCATCAAAGGCGGGTTCTTCTTCCCATTCTTCCTCTTCCCATTCTGTATCCCATTCACTATCCGACGGGTCGTCTTCCCAGTCATCCGACCAGTCATCTTCCTCTACGTCCTCCCAGTGTTCGTCATCCCAGTTTTCATCGTCGGCATAATCCTCCAGGTCCTCTGAAGATGAAACCGGTTCCTGCACTTCGGAGAGCTCAGGAATTGCGATATATTCGAAAGAATACGAATCGTCAAAAACTCTTAATTCATTGGAATTCCGGTTGTATAATGACCGGGTCTCAAAGAAGTTTTCTGAAAACGTAAGGAATGTGAGAATCCCTTTCCTGTCCTCCAATTCAATCACCTTTCCCGATGTGGTTAACCAGCCATTGATTTTATCCGAAGAGAGACCCTCCACATTGACAGCTGCGACAAGAGCTGCGGAGTAAGATGCGATGTAGGGGCGTACGGGTAATTTCTTATTGAACATCAGTCGGATCTGGTCCGCTGCCAGTTTTTCATTCTCCGACCCAAGCGAAGCCCAGACAGACGAAAGCGCCTTGGCTGTAGCTTGTGCTTTGTCACTACCCGAACCGTCCAGAATAGAGGCAAGGGTATCCCCCATAGCCAGATTATCATCCGGCAACACGGCACGTTGTCCCCATGCATTCATGGTAAACGTAAAAAGTAGTGCTAAAAGCCCGTATCGTAAAAACTCTTTAACCATCGGGTTATATTCAAAAATAAGGGCAATATACCCTTTCCTGCTTTAGGTATTAACAGTAAAACCACTCAAAAAATTGTATAAATAGCACTTCTGTGCTATTTATAATCGAATACAAGTGCCATCCAGTCGTTTTTGGTGGCCTTGTCACGAAGCATAAGTCCTAATGATACCGCTTTCGCCTCTAAATCCGGCGCATCGCCCTCATAAAACCCGCTTAGTATTAATACGCCTGGCTGACCAAGGTAACTCACATAGGAAGACATTTCTTCGAGCAGTACATTCTTGTTAATATTCGCCAGAATAATGTCAAATTTCCCGGAAAGGTTCAACGTATCAATGGTTCCTTCAAGGATCTCAATGCTCTTGCAGTCATTAAGTTCAACATTTTCCGGTGCATTCTCAATCGTCCAGCTATTGTTGTCATACGCTATAACTTCAGTTGCGCCTCGTTTTTCTGCCATGATGGCTAAAATACCGGTGCCGCAACCTGCATCCAGGACGCGCTTACCAGTATGGTCCAGCTCAAGCTGTCGGGATAACATCAGCCAGGTGGTTGCGTGATGACCGGTTCCGAAAGACATGCGTGGATTAATTACAATTTCATAGGGGATGTCAGGATTTCCGGAATGAAACGATGCGCGTACCAGGCACTGGTCACCTACCTGAATCGGATCATAGTTCTTTTCCCACTCTTCATTCCAGTTACGGGTGGCAACTTTTGTAATGGAATAAGAAATATCCGCATCACGGTACCTGTCCATCACTTCATCCAGTCTGGCCTGATCAAATAGACTCTCTTCCAGATAAACTTCAAGACCGTCTTCCAGTTCCATCATGGATTCTGCCCCGAAATTGTCCATTTCCGCAATCAGAATTTCGATGTACGGCTCAGCGCATTGAAATTTTATACCAATGTAGTCGGTTAACGCCACCTAAAATGACTTGATTATATCAACGAAATCGCGGGATGAAAGCGAGGCGCCTCCAATAAGACCTCCATCAACATCTGCACAGGCAAATAATTCCCGCGCATTAGATGGTTTGCAACTACCTCCGTAAAGAATGGAAACAGAATCAGCGAGGTCTTCGGAATAAGCGGAAGCAATGTATTTACGAAGTGCCTCGTGCATCTCCTGTGCCTGCTCTGAGGAAGCCGTTTTACCCGTACCAATCGCCCAGATCGGTTCATAGGCAATCACAATTTTGGCCAGGTCGGCTTCCGGCAGATGAAAGAGGCTTTCCTTCAACTGATTGGAAACATAGGCTACATACTCTCCTGATTCGCGGATATCCAGGGATTCTCCACAACAGAAGATCGGAGTCAGGCCATGTGCCAGCGCCGTGTTTACCTTTTGTGCCAGGCCCTCATTCGTTTCATGAAAATACTCCCTTCGCTCACTGTGCCCGATGATAACATGAGTCACACCAGCAGAAGCGAGCATGCCGGCTGATATCTCACCGGTATACGCACCACTCTCTTCGCCATGACAGTTCTGAGCACTTAAACTAACCCGATCCTGGCCTTTTATGAGACTCCTGACACTGGTCAGGTGAACGAAGGGCGGGGCTAAGACAACGTCCGCGTCATTATTTACCTCATCCTCCACCATGTTAACAATCTCAGAAGTCAACTTTAATCCCTCA
>CAYGOW010000336.1:1089-4414 GCA_964351425.1 uncultured Roseivirgaceae bacterium | reverse complement strand
CCGGGCTTAAGGTCGAGTCCGTTCGCCACATAATTCATTCCGAAGGTGGCATTCTGGACAAGGACAACTTCCTGCCAGTTGGCATTGATCAACCCGGCCACTTTTTTTCGTCGTTCTTCATAGGGGAAATAGCCGGATAGTATTTCGGGTCCTTCGCCTTTGTAGTCCGTTTCGGCCCCGTGAATGGCGTTGTAGCGCATGTCATCGATCATCCGGTTTAATGTGTAGTCCGGGACAGGCCCCATCGTACCATTATTGAAATAGGTTTGCCCGGATTTCAGGGAGAATTGAGCTCTTACTGCTTTCCAGTATTCCTGCTCGCTGCTGGCCTCTTTTAAGGCCTGGAGATTCCGGGCCTTGCCGCTTGTTAACTTCGCCAGAGGAGTAAGCAGAGCTGATCCGGCCAGGGATTTTGCCAGGAAGTCACGCCGTGATGCCATAGTGTTTGGGTTAGTGGGATAATTTACAATGAATCACCACAACATTCAACTATTCTCCCGGATGATAGGACCGCTCCGTATTTTCTTTAATTGCTTCTTCGGTAAAGAACACTTTCTTTAACTCCCCGTTCATAAACATTTCCGCCTGGTCCGTATAATGGGGTGAGGTCGGGTCAGCACTTTGTCCGCCTCCAACGATACTCCATGCTTCGACCTGCTCAGCATCAAAGTTTATTACGGCGATAAAACTGTTCCCCCCTGCATAATAGTTTTTATCCACTCCCTTTGGACTCGAGTAATTGGCTGCAGGGAGCGAACCTAAAAACCCTGTTACAAACCGGGAAGGGATAGATGGGGCGTTGTCATCATAGCGGGTCGGATGATCCTGGATCCTCTGGAATCGATTAATATCACCCAATGCCATACGGATGCTCCCGTATTTTTCCATCATGGTATTTTGTGCATTGGTAAGGGCAAGGAGAAAATCCTCATCGCTCATGCGGTCCCGGGCGATAACTATATTTGGATATGATTCCTGGTTCATCCCCATTATCGTATCACGGGGTATATACTTTCCTGATAAGCGGGAGACCTCACGAGCGAATTGTTCGCCTAACAGAACAGCTTCTGACTCTACCGTCGCACGCTGGTCCCACTGCCTGAGAAGTGCAAGGGCATCTCCTAGCTGATCTTTCTGAGAATCATTCTCTGAAAGATTGTCAAATGCCTTAAACAAGCGGGGCAGCATCAAATCAAATAGCTGGAGATAATTATCATATGCCATCTGGCGGAATAAATCCGGGGTAAACTGATCGGCTGCTTCCAGTAAGCGAATCGCATTGGCAGCTCTTGGATTGTGGTGATGACCGGTCATGTATGACGGATAATCCGCTGGCTTCGGGCTGCTTGGTCCTGCGGCAAGGAAAGGAGTAGAATTACAATTCTGGATATAACTGGATGCAGGATTGATGACCTGGATGATTTCATCCAATGGGTGGAGTCCCATCCAGTCATTCTCCGGGGCACTGGGCACTGCTGATCGCCAGTTATGGGCAGGATTTCTTTTCGGTACGAAATTGCCATTCCAGTAGGCAATGTTTCCATCCACATCTGCATAGACGGTATTGTTGGTGGCATTCGAACGGATCGACATTACTTTTTTAAAATCCTCCAATCCCTTCGCCTTCATCGTTTTCCATTCCTGCTCGATTTCTTTTTCGGGCATGTGCAATGGCGTCAGGCTTACCAAATAGTCTCCTCGTCGCGCCATGATCGGGCCGTGATGCGTGTAGTGAACGGTGTAGCGGCGATTCGCCATACTTCCATCCTCTTTTCTGTACTTCAGCGATATTTCTTTGGAGATGATATCACGCCATTCATCGCCAAATTTATATTGCAGTTTGCCGTTTCGTTCCGCAACAGTTTCCAGGAAAGAATCCTGTGTATCCGTTCCACTGGAGGTATGCATCCATCCACAATAATTGTTGAACCCGTGATAGACAAAAAATTGGCCCTTACTCACAGCCCCGTAGACATCCAGTCCATTCTCCTGCTCGCTGATCAGATGGGCTTCCAGTCGGTGATAGACACTAACATGTGGATTGATGACCAGCATGGCATTTCCATTGGCCGTTCGTCCGGGAGCCAAGGCAAACCCGTTAGACCCTTTATTCTCGCCCCCTTCATCTTCCCGACCCTCGTGTTGACTGGAAAAATATTCGGCGATTTCTCGACGGGACACATCGGTCTGATTGCTGGTGTTCCCTTCCGAGGAGCCTTCACTATACACCAATGGATACCATGGCTTATAGCGACGAATCAGTTTAACCCGGTCCGGATGTTTGCTGATGAAGTAGTTCATGCCATCGGCATAGGCATTCATTAATTCGACCATAGCAGGATCCATGGTGCCATATTTGCCAACGAGTTTCGCAGAATCACTAAATGCCCTGGCATACAAGTCATTCATTAACAACCCTTCTCCTTCAATTTCCGATAACCGTCCAAGGCCTTTTATGTACTGGTACTCTACCCGGTCAAAATCATCTTCGCACTGGGCATACATTAATCCGAATACGACATCGGCATCGGTCTTGCCATAAATATGCGGAACTCCCCAGGAGTCACGTACGATGGTCACATTTTCGGCACGTTGCCTCCAGCGTAATTTTTCTTCTTTAGTGAATGGCTGGGCAAAAACAGAGCCTGCAAGGAGCAACAGGCAAAGGGAAAGCAGGTAATTTTTCATACCCGAAAAATGTCTAATTATTCGGGTTTTTGAAAATAGAATTCCATGTACGGCAGACGTATGGCCGCTAAGCTTAATCTATTAAATTAAGGAGCACGTAAGTGTTTGTGATGCGCGCTTATTTTCTGCTTTTGAGAATGCGCCAGGCAACGTAGATTTCCCACATGCGGAAGTGAACGTCCTGAATGAATTCATTATTGGAAATATCTGAAAGGCCATGCACATAGCGGCCACCCAGTTCTATTCCCTGCGGGATCTCATACCCCGCACCCAGTACGCCACTTACGGCAACGCCCTTGAAGTCGTCTTTGTCTACACCAAAAGCATCCACGCTCATCAAAAAACCAAAATGACCTCCAATATAGATATGAATGGGACGAACGTTGACACGGATAAGTGCTGGTACGGCCAGGTAGTTAAAGCTGTATTCGAAGCCATTGTTATTGCCTGCCTGGTGGGTAAGATAAACTTCCGGTTGAAAGGCAAACATGTCAGTCACCTCCCAGGTTGCAAATAAGCCGCCGTAATAACCTGTTTCGGAATCGGTCGTGAGAAAATCACTTTCCAGTTTAGAAAAATTAATTCCCCCTTTAATACCGGCAGAAATCTGTGCGCCGGCACTCATAGTGACAGCGGC
>CAYGOW010000336.1:0-1079 GCA_964351425.1 uncultured Roseivirgaceae bacterium | reverse complement strand
AGATAAGGACTATCGGTAAATGGATATGGTACCTTGTAAGATTTCTGTAGCAAAAGAAAAAACCCGGTGAAAATTTTACCGGGTTTTTCAAATGTCCTTATTTTATTTCTCTCTTTTTCCGATCAATTGCCAGGAGACATACAATTGCCAGGTATGATTATTTACCGATCCAAAGTCGGGGATATCGGAAACATCGCTGATGCCATAGACGTAACGTCCACCGACTTCAAATTTCAATGGAAGATCAATTCCTGCACCCAGGATCATACTCCAGTCCACGTTTTTGAAATCGTCATCGTACGGGGCCGGCACATCCACATTGGTGATTATCCCGATTTGAGGACCAGCATACAGGTTAAGAAAGCTGAAATTTGCCTGTATCAATAATGGAATCTGCATGTAATGAAAGTCAATATCATCTGTTCCCTCCAGTTCTGCTCCGATCGTAGAATAAAGCAATTCGGGTTGGAACGCAAAGGTCTGACCCAGCTTTACATTGGCGAAAACTCCAAAATGAAACCCGGTTTTTGCGTCGGAACTGATATCTTCAAAATCGATATCAGAGAAATTCACGCCTGCTTTGATGCCAACTCCAAGCTGTGAAAAAGCGGGCACAGAGAATAGCGCAAAAATGATAAGTAGAATACTGAGTTTTTTCATAGGTTATGAATTGATGTTAAAAAAATTCAACGGTAAAAATATAAAATTGTTTTAATCGGTTGCCCCTTTCCACATGATATAATGATTTCATAACCTGCCCGTTTCTGCAACTAAATCTGTACCCAAAAGAAAAATCCACGACTAGGTTTCGCCCCGGCGAATTTTATGAAAGGGTGAGGTGTAGCGGTTTTTATACCCATGGTATCCGATGGCAATTACCAGGACAAGGCAAACAGCCAGGGCAACATAGGCGATGAGCATTTCAGATTCCCAATGACGTATAGCGATAGCCGATATGGTGCAGAGCGCGCCGAAGGGCAAGCTCTGGTTTCGTGTCCTTCTGGCCGACCTGCGACATGATGAAAGATCGGCGTTCTGGCGAAACGGTCGCGCCATGACTGAGCCGCTGCTGGACGCCC
>CAYGOW010000335.1:0-4432 GCA_964351425.1 uncultured Roseivirgaceae bacterium | reverse complement strand
GCTGCTTGTTTACGTGGTAGCTCACATTAATGTCATTGTCCTTAGAAGAAAGTACCCACAATTCCCCCGTCCCTATCGATCCCCGTTTTATCCCATAGCCCAGGTCCTCGGCATCATAAGTATGATCTACCTGATCATTAATAATTCTCCTACCCCCGAAATGACCCGGGATGTTTACTTAAATGTGGGCCTGATAACCGGAATTACCGCGCTTTATGCAGTCTTCTGGATAAAATTCAGAATGAAGAAGAAATACTTTACGGGCGAACCTATTGACCTGGTTATTCAATCAGATGAATAAGCTCCACTCCTTCCTACGGATCTGGATCAAACGGGATTATATCTAAAACCAGTTCGCATTAATTTTTTTGTTGTAAATCATAATTAAGTTGCGATATTCAATACTTCTATAAATCCCATTACCGACCTAACCTCCTGATTCCAACTGTATGATGTATAATAGAATAGTACTCTCCTGTATTCTGATAGCTTTGCTAATGATCAGCTGCGGACCAGCCAGCGATAAGCAGGCAGTTGACACAAGCTTGAAAACTGATGAATACGAGCTGGTCCATGACTGGCCGGACTTGCCGGAAGACATGGTTCTGGGAATGGTCACCGGATTGGGCATTGATAGCGATAATAACCTTGTAATATTCCATCGGGCCGGACAGCCCTGGGCCTACCCTCCCCCTGAAAATAAAATTGACAGGAATACTATCCTCACCATTGATACCGAATCCGGAAAAGTGTTGAAAAACTGGGGCAGCAATCTTTTCTATATGCCTCACGGGCTCGAGGTAGATCAGGAGAATAATGTCTGGATTACAGATGTAGGCCTGCAACAAATTGTGAAATTCAATGCGGATGGAGAATACCTGATGGCCCTTGGAGAGGAAAAAGTAGTAGGCAATGATTCAGCTCATTTTGCCCTTCCCACTGATCTGGTAGTAGCCCCCGACGGATCCTATTACATCAGTGACGGTTATGGCAACAGCCGGGTGCTTCAATTCTCACCCGACAACACCTTTCTCCTTGAATGGGGTAAAAATGGCCCTGATCGCAATAAGAACCGGGGAAAGGAGCATGGTGTATTCGACATCCCGCATGGCATAGATATGGACCGGAATGGGAATGTCTATGTAGCAGACCGGGAGAATAACCGGATTCAAAAATTTGACGGTCAGGGAAACTTCATCACCTCCTGGCAAAACAACGCGGCACATCAGCTGTATTCCGTGGCTTTCGACCATGAGAACAGCCGGCTGTTCGCCATTGATTATGACTCTATTAGTGTTAGTTCCACGATATTTCGATTTGATCCCGATCTGAACCTTCAAACTCAATTTAAGGCTTCTGGATCCGGGAGTGATACAGAGACACGATATCATGACATTGCTATTGACCAAAATGGTAATGTCTATGTAGGAGATATTAAAGGAAACCGAGTCCAGAAGTTCCGATTGAAAAACCCTGAATAAACCATTGCCAAGGCGGTTATATGCCGACATAATGACACATATATGATAAATCTCTTTCGAAAAATCCGGCAAATGTTGCTCGTGGAGAATCGCTTTGGGAAATACCTGGTGTATGCCCTGGGAGAAATAATATTAGTGGTCATCGGCATCCTGATCGCCTTGCAAATCAATAACTGGAACGAAAACCGGAAAACAGAGGACCGGGTCAATTCCTCATTGATGGAATTGAGAAATGATTTAATCCAGGATACCCTTCTGATCCACCAACGGCTCCCTTTTATTTCGTATCACTATCAATTCAATGAGTCTTTGCGGGCCCGCGTGGCCCAATCTGGCGCCACAGTAGACACGCTGGTAAAAATTATGCGAACTGAATTCAACCCCAACTGGAGCGTTCAACTAACTTACAACACCAACACGTACAACAGCCTGAATCAAACCGGATTGATTGAAAATCTGCCAGATCCCCTGAAAGTCAGGATTAAGAACTTTTATAACCAGCGGAGTTCCCTGATGAACCGCGTCGAAAAAACCACCAATGATTACCAGTCTAAAGTGACCCGTTATGTAGACACCTATACGTTTGGCGTAACGGATATCCACGATCAGGGCCCGTTGATCGATTCCCTGGTCTGGGAAAATATTGACTACGCCCATCTGGCGGCAACCTTTCAGGGTATCAGTAATTTCAAAAGGATCCTCTTTATGGAAAGCAAACAGGAACTTGAGTTTTCCCTGGCCGGCTCCCGGGATTTACTGGAACAAATTGACGCACACTTAACAGTGCACAGGTAGGCCTGTGATAGCGTCAAAATAGTATCCTATTAGCTCTTAATCACACCATACGACTCATTATAAGCTTAAATAAATTCCTAATAATGAATTATTTACTTGATTTTATATAATATAAAGTCGCATCTGTCTAACTTGTCTCAAACGAATTGACCATTACTTAACCAACCCATTCTCAACCCCATGAAAACAGTCGGTATTATCGGTGGATCAGGCTTTATCGGAAGCCACGTCACCAAAAAATTTCTTGCTAACGGGCATAAAGTGCGGGTATCCGCCACGGATATTTCTAAAACGGAAAAATATGCTCACCTGAAACAATTACCCAATGCTGAAAACCTTGAAATCGTCCCATTGGACGTGCGCAATAAGGATCAGATCAGCGACTTTGTAAAGGGATGTCACATCATTGTTCACGGGGGAACTCCCTTCCAGCTGGATGTTCAGGACCCGCAGAAGGAATTATTTGAACCAACTATTAAGGGAACAGAAAACTTCCTTGAGGCAGTAAGCGGATCCCCTACCCTTGAAAAAGTCGTTTTCGTCGCCTCGGTGGCTGCTTACAATACAGATTTTCCTATGCCTCCCGGGTCGAAAGATCCCTCGGACACATTCGATGAGACTGATACCCCCTATTTCAGTGAAGAAAGTCATCCGTATGCGCAGGCTAAATTCATGGCCAATGAAACGGTCAATAAATTCATCGCTGAACATCCCGACTGCGGCTTTGAAATCACCAGCTTATCTCCCGTATTTGTTACATGAAAATCCTTGTCCCAACGCCAAGACTCTACTTCTTCCGGCATGCAGTTCCTATTTAAAAATAAGATCGCCCCCAACCCGTTTGTGCAGATGATGTATGACAACGATGTGGAGTTTGCCATGGTGGATGTCAAAGACGTTGCCCATTCGATTTATGAGGCAGGTATCCGTACGGGGCTGGACGGAAAGAATTATCTGCTAACCAGTGAAAGCTTCCGGATTTCTGATATCTCAGCCATGCTCAATGGTGAGGAACCTAAGTTAGCTCCGCATATATTCTATAAAAATGACGCAGCAACAAATGATCTTGGCATAGCATTTAGTCCGGCCAATGTCGCACTCACAGCGTTTAATGCCTGATGGGATCATGCGCCACATAAAAAACAACCGTTTTTATAACCTCATATTCCTTCACGAATTAATAGCGACAAAATGATCAGGTACAATGACCAATCGTTGAACAATTACTTTTGGTCTCCTTCTGATCCTAAGCCTGCTCCTCTCCTCCTGTGGCGGACCTCAACATAATGTTCCGATTGTAACGGAAGCTATCAATCTGGAAGTACTTGCTGAAGGATTTGAGGTACCCTACTCCATCGTTGTAATCGATGAAGATGACTTTCTGGTTACCGAGCGAATGGGTGGTCTTTACCACTATAAAGATGGAAATCTCACCAAAATTTCCGGCCTGCCGGAGAGTCAGACTTATTTGGCCGACAGACATTACGGGGGAATGCTTGCTGTAAGTCTTCATCCTCAATTTAATGAGAATAAAATGGTCTACCTTGCCTATGTCAACACGGACTACGACATGACAGTCATCCGGTTTACCCTGGAGAATAATGCAGCTGAATCCATTGAAGAACTTTTTTTATCAGATCAATTCAGCATTGGCGCACGCATCGAATGGGAAGATGATGATCATTTCTTTCTTTCGTTTGGTGTCGGTGGGTCCCCAACGCCTGAACCTGGTCCGCAGGATTTAAGTGATTACAAGGGTAAAATTTTCAGACTCCATGCCGACGGTTCCATTCCGGAAGATAACCCTGTATTTGACGGGCACCCCGAGGCCATTCCCGGGATCTGGAGTTATGGCCACCGTGATCCGCAAGGGCTTCAATATGATCGGGAGAATGAAGTGCTCTTTTCTAACGAACACGGCCCGCTTGGTGGTGACGAAATGAACATCATTCAAAAAGGCGGCAATTATGGCTGGCCATTATTTTCATACGGACTGAATTACGATGGCACCCCCGTGTCGGATATGACCGAAGAGGAAGCCAGGAAATCAACCCTCCTTCCCATGAAATACTGGACTCCTCAATTCCGCCTGGCTCCCGGTTGCCTGCTGTTGCTTAAAGACAGCAACTTCACCGAATGGAATGGTTCTTTCCTTA
>CAYGOW010000334.1:3975-4447 GCA_964351425.1 uncultured Roseivirgaceae bacterium | reverse complement strand
GCAATTGGGCGTTAATTCCGGGTGGAAAGGAATGTCTGAAAAGGAGGCAGCGGAAATGGTGCAAAAAGCCCTGGACCTTGGTATCAATTTTTTTGATACAGCTCCGAATTATGGACTTGGAACAGGGGAAGAAAGGCTTGGTAAGGCCTTGAAAGGGGTAGATCGAAGTACTATTGTGATAAATACAAAATTCGGACATACCGATACGGGTATCACGAATTTTGATTCGTCGTACATACGGGAATCGTTGGAAGGCAGCCTTAAAAGATTACAAGTGGATTACGTGGACTCACTTATTTTCCACAACCCTCCCTTCGAGTATCTGGACGGCAATAAAAACGACCATTATGAGATCCTCGAACGATTAATGGAGGAAGGGAAAATAAAAGCATATGGGGCCTCATTGGATACCTGCGACGAGATACGCCTGCTTATAAATACCACGAACGCAAAAGTTATTGAAGCCTTTTTT
>CAYGOW010000334.1:0-3965 GCA_964351425.1 uncultured Roseivirgaceae bacterium | reverse complement strand
TAATAAAAAAAGAGGTTGGCATCATTGTTAAAATCCCGCTCGATTCTGGTTGGCTCTCCGGAAAATACAGCGCACAAAGTACGTTTGATGACATCAGAAGCCGCTGGTCGCAACAGGACATTAAAACACGGGCACAGCTTGTCAATCGGGTAAAGGAAATAGTGCAGGAAGAAGATAATCTTGCCCAAACGGCAATAGCGTTTTGCCTGGCTTATGATGCGGTCTCCACGGTCATTCCGGGGAATGTGAATATCGCCCAGTTGAAAAGCAATGTCGATAGTATCAAGCGACCCATTTCGCCCGAACTGGTCACTCAATTGGAAGAATTCTACGTTAATGAAGTACAGCCGTTGCACCTTCCCTGGTAAAGCGTATCTACAGGAGCCTGTCCCTAAGTCCTTAAGCAAACGTACACAAGCGAATGGCGTGTATGCCATTTTAATCACTCCTGCCAATTAACTCCTTCGGGAAATCACGGTCAGCATTTGCAGTTATCGAGTAACACGCTCATCCATAACTTATTCTTATGCTAATGATAATTATTATAAATTATCATATATGGATATAATTCATAATCTTTGCACCGCATTTAGATACAAACTATAACTAACCATCAGGTATGTATTCAGATTTTGTCATATTGATCGTCTTGCTTTCTCCGCTTGCTTTTTTAGGCACAGCTATCGTCTCCTGGTTTCAGCCTGGTCTGCGGCCTATTCTGACAAAAAGAATGGGAATGTCCTCCTCCATATTTACGATGATAGCCGCCGCGATTAGCGGTTTTTTTGTGATCCAAAATGGCTTATTAGAATCATCATTGCTCGGGTTTAATGAACTGGGCTTCAGTATCCGGCTTGACGCATTGAGCATTATTATGTTCACGATGATTGCCATCATAGGCTTTATTGTAGTCAAATTTGCCCAAAATTACCTCGATGGCGATCCGGAACAAGGACGCTTCATCGGCAGGTTAGCCGCCACTATTGCCTCCGTACAATTATTAGTATTGTCCGGAAACCTCGGATTGCTATTGATTTCCTGGATATTGACCAGCATTTCGTTACACCGCCTGCTCGTTTTTTACAAGGACAGACCCGGTGCCCAGGTAGCCGCGCGCAAAAAATTTATCATGGCGAGGCTTGGTGATGCCTGCCTTTTTGTGACTGTGCTGCTTCTTTATCTGCAATTCGGCACAGGCAACCTGGAGGTGATTTTCAATGAATTAAAGGGCATGCTTGCCTCTGGCATCATCCCTACGGAAATAGAAGGCGCCGCGATACTTCTGGCGCTGGCTGCATTATTTAAATCGGCGCAATTCCCGACACATGGATGGCTCATCGAGGTAATGGAAACACCAACCCCGGTATCGGCTCTTTTGCATGCAGGCTTGCTGAATGCTGGTCCTTTCCTTCTCCTCCGAATGGCCTATGTGATGGAAGCAAGTACCTACGCTCCTGTTTTAATCATTACAATTGGTGGATTTACCGCTTTGTTCGCCTCTGTCGCTTTCCTAACCCAAACCTCAGTGAAAACGGCACTGGGTTATTCGAGCGTAGCCCATATGGGATTTAGCTTGCTGGTCTGCGGACTGGGAGTTTATCCCGCGGCGATGTTACACCTGGTAGCTCACTCATTTTATAAGGCGCATTCCTTCCTGTCTTCAGGAAGTATCATAGACAGCCTGCGGGCATCTAAAGTAAAGAAAGCGGAAAGAAGTGGAAGCCCATGGAGAATTGCCTTGGGTTTTATACTGGCAATGGTCGTTTACACGGGAATCGGGTGCGCACTATTTGCTGGCTGATCAACTGCCTGAAATTATGGCATTAACCATGACGGAAATGATTTTAACCGGGATCATGCTGCTGGCTTTCGGAGCCGTGGTTTTTCTCCAGATCCTTGCCCCGATCCTGGCTGACAAGCCAGCGTATACCGCTATGGCCATTCATTTCAGAAATGGTTTTTACGCCAACGCGCTATTCGATCGAATTATTGGTGCTTTGCGGATCCATTCGCAAGCTACCTCTCCGACTATTATCGAAAGTGTGGAAAAGATCACCTATGAGAAACATATTGAAGCCAAAAGGTTCGAACAACAAAACGCATAACGTCCGATTCAATCCGATAACCAATTGACGCAAAATAAACTAAATAAAATGGCCCCAGATAATCTTAGAACAAGTGACATGCTCCTGGAAATGGACACAAACTACGAGTCGGTCCTGGCGACCCTTAGAAAGACTTGTAAGAAAATTGCCCCCCTCTGGCCTTTGGAAAGGTTTGTAGCCGTTAACCCCTACCTGGGACTCACAGACCAACGTTTTGACGAGGTAGCTCGTGACCTCGATATGGCCGCAGGTATTCAAATGACCTTGCCTGCCTCCTTCTACCTTCGCAAAATAGATGAAGGCAAAATGAATGAGTCGCACATCGCGCAGGTACTGGAGAAAAAATACGGTCAATCGAATGTGCAAGAATTTTTGGAGCTGGTAAAAGCGAGTGAAAACAGGGATCAAAGTTTAACCCGAATTCCGACCGTCGCGGAAGTGGCCAGCCGCGTCACTAACAAAGACTGGACGCGTTTCGTTACTGCCCGAATATCAACCTGGGCAGCTTCCTACTTCGACAAAGGACAAGCCATCTGGAAGGCCGCCAATCAGAAGCAAGGCCCTTACACGTCATGGAAATCAGAGTCACAGGTCGACCGCACGCCTGAATTCACCGGCCTAAAGGATTTTAGAAAAGTCGCAAAAGAATTACCCGCTCATCCGTTGGAAGCAGTGGAATTGGCGCTAGCCAAACTGGACATTCCCGAAGGAGGAATAGACAGATACCTGCACAGCTTATTGCTTCGCGTTGGAGGCTGGTCGGCCTACGCAGCCCAACTGGATTGGGACAACGAATTGTACGGTGGCAAAGATGGCGCATTGATCGAATTCCTGGCGGTTCTCCTCTGCTATGAGGCCTGCCTTCTTGACTGTATCCAAAGCACAGAATTAACGGGAGAATGGCGCGAGGCATGTCAAACGATTGAAAATATGCCTCCTGACAATGACATGAACCAACAGCTAACCCAAAAGTTAATTCTCCAGGAAGCATTTGACCTGGCATGTCAGGAAGAAATTGTCAACAAAATAAACGGAACCCACTCAACACTGAAACATTCTAAGGAGCAGCCAAAAGCACAGGCCATATTCTGTATCGATGTGCGGTCGGAAGTATATCGCAGAAACCTGGAACAAGCGGATAGCGGGATTGAGACCCTCGGCTTTGCCGGATTTTTTGCCTTCCCGATTAATTATGTCCCCATAGGCCACGAAAGCGGAGAAGCACAATGTCCGGTACTTTTGAAAACAGGGCCAAACATACTGGAAGAACTTCCTGATCCGAAGGAGACGCAGGAGGCAGTGGATCACAGAGTATTACATCGCCAGCTTCATCAGGTTTGGAAATCATTTAAATCGGGGGCCGTGACTTGTTTCGGTTTTGTCAGCCCGATGGGAATGTCCTACCTGCCTAAGCTCTTTACAGATAGTTTCGGGATTACCAGGCCTGTGCCGCATCCGGACAATGCTGGATTGAAAAAAACAACCTCCGCGAAAAAGCGCGTTAGCTTAAGCACGGAGAATCATTCTCATGAAACTGTCGGGATTCCGCTGGACCAGCAGATTGCCATGGCAAAAAATGCACTGAGTGCCATGTCCCTGACAGATGACTTTGCCAGGCTGGTTCTCATAGTAGGGCATGGAGCCTCGATGGTCAATAACCCGCACGCGACCGGCTATGATTGTGGAGCCTGTGGAGGACATAGCGGGGAGGCGAATGCCAAGGTAGCTGCAGCTGTACTGAACAACCGCGAAGTTCGCGCAGGCCTTCAAAAGGAGAATATCTTCATACCAGTAAATACCGTCTTCCTGGCCTGTCTTCACGACACCACAACGGATGAAGTGACAATCTTTAATGAATAT
>CAYGOW010000333.1:0-4449 GCA_964351425.1 uncultured Roseivirgaceae bacterium | reverse complement strand
AAGAGTATCTCGAGCAGACCGGTTGGGGTAGTGTGACTAGTGATGATCAGGTTTACCTGGTGTTGGAGCCTGGAGTAGCCGCTGCAGCCATTGATCAACAGCTGGCCGAATTTAACAAAAAACATTTCCCGAATGACGAACCCGGTGAACGTACATTTCGGCTGCAGAATGTTAGTGAGTGGCACTCGGATGACAGATATAATAATTACAGTTATAAAACAATATCCGATGCAAGCATGATATCAATGATGCTGGTTGGGATATTTCTGATTATTACGGCTTGTGTCAATTTTATTAACCTGAAAACGGCGCTTGCCTTGCGCCGTACAAGGGAAATTGGCATTCGTAAAGTTCTTGGTTCAGGAAAGCGCCAGCTGATCAGCCAGTTTATTGGAGAAACCTTCATTACTGTTTTCATTGCTGCGCTTTTATCGCTTGGCTTGAGTGAACTCTTACTAATCCGGTTGAATGCAATGCTCGAAACCAATCTTCATATTGATTTTTCCATATCCTTTGGTTTGTTTATGACAGGGCTTATTATTTTGGTTACTATTCTTGCCGGCTTTTATCCTTCCAGAGTTATTGCAGGTTATCAGCCTGCCCTGGCTATTAAAAATATTGTTTCTACCAGTGGAAGAAGAGAAGCATTTTTACGGAAGTCACTGGTAACGTTTCAGTTTTTTATCAGTCAGTTTTTCATTATAGGTACAATCGTTCTTATTTCTCAAATGGATTATATTGATTCCCTGGATTTGGGCTTCAGGACAGAATCAGTGATCAATGTAAATGTACCCGCCAGTAGTAACTCCAAAAAGAATGCGCTAAAAGCTTCTCTTCAACGAATCCCCGCGATTGAATATGTTAGCATGATCAGTGCCACACCTGCATCCGGGAGTGTGTCGATGACTGACTATGATATCGGAACTGAGGAAGAGTTAGTTACTGCTGTAAAAACCGGCGATGAAAATTACTTTGATGTTTTTGATATTCCAATTATAGCAGGTAAGGGGCTTTCCCGGTCGGATACAATAAACCGGGTAGTTGTTAATGAAAAATGGGTGCAGCAATCCGGATTTGAAGACCCAAGGGATGCAGTTGGAAGCATGATCAGGCTTTGGGGGTATGATGTGCCAGTGGCTGGAGTGGTCAAAAATTTCCATACGATGTCCGCAAAATGGGATCTGCAGCCTCTCACAATTTTGGCAGGTCTGGGAAATGCCCGGCTTGCGGGAATTAAACTCCGTACACGTGATACCGGACAGGCGATTGCGGAGATTGAACAAATATTCAAATCAATCTATCCGGAATACACATTTGAATACGAATTCATGGATCAGGCTATTGAAAGCTTTTATGAAAGTGACCGGCAGATCACCCAGATATTCTCTTTCTTTTCTGTAATTGCCATACTCATCGGCGTGCTTGGGTTATTTGGATTGATTGCGTTTAGTACGGAAAGAAGGCTTAAAGAAATTGGCGTAAGGAAAGTGCTCGGGGCTACCATTGCTCAAATTTTCCTGATGTTTTCATGGGATGTAATCAAACTGGTTCTTATTGCATTTCTACTGGCCGCGCCACTTGCATGGGTGGCGATGGGTCGGTGGCTGGAGAATTACACGTACAAAATTGATTTGAGCTTGCCGATCTTTTTTATCGGATTGGGGATTACTGCCGCGATTGCTCTATTGACCATCAGTTACCGTAGCTGGCAAGTTGCCTTCACGAATCCGGCCGATACGCTCAGGTCTGAATAATGATTCGGGATCAGTCGGTTCGGGTCGACTCTTCCCAGAATTTTATCAATTCAGAATATCTCCTGTAATAGGCAAAGAACATGGGACCCGCCTCATTTACGAGATTGTCGGATGAATTGGATAGAATGCAAATGGCGATATCTTCTTTACGGTCCAGCGCCACGTGACTTTTAAAGCCATTGGCATACCCGCCATGATAAACAATAGTGTCGTTTTCAATGGGAACAATTCTCCAGCCTAACCCATAATAGGCCCGTCTTGCTCCCAGCCATTTACGATAATACCGGTTCATTAAAGGGGTCCGGATGACGGGGGAAAATACCTGATCCAATACCTCATTCGGAACGACATCCTGCCGATGGCCCAGGAGGGCGCGCAACCACTGTGACATGTCGCTGATGCTGGCGTTTATACCGCCGGCAGCTGCCACATTGTAATAGGCGGGAGACAGACGTTTGGGTACGTAGGAATAGCGCGTGGGCAAGTGAGGCGTAGCAGCATTGCTACTGTTTTGCATATCCAGAAAGTTTGCCGAGGCATCTTCCATCGCCAGGGGGATAAAGATCTTTTCTTTTAAATTGGCTTCATACGTTTTTCCTGTGGTCGTGTACATGACCGGTTCAATGAGGCTGTACGCAACATTCTGATAGCTGTATAATTTTCCCGGAGGTGTCGCCAGTCTGACCCCAGCCAGTGAAATAACCAGTTCGTCCAGCGATAGCCCATCTTCGACCAAATTGGAATACGCCTGATACGGGAACCCGCTTGACTGAGAAAGAATGGCCTTTATCGTGAGTGAATCTCCGAATGTGGCAGGCTCAGGCAGAAATTCAGGAAGGTATTTCGCAATGCGGTCATTCAAGTCCAGAATACTATCCCGGACCAAAAGACCAGTCAGGATTGAACTAAACCCTTTGGAGGCCGAGGCTATTCTGAATTTTGTATGCAGGTTGATGGGGTCATTGGTATTATTCTTTTTATCACCAAAGGCCTTCAGGAAAATTACCTCACCCCGACGAACCACTGCAACGGCGAGTCCCGGAATATTTTCTTTCCTTCGCAAACTGTCCAGGGTATCTCCATACTCTTTAAATAGTTGCTCCTGATGTGGGTTGACGGGAGGTGCAACTGGAGGAGGTGGATTGAACGCAGGTTCTTCCACCGTAGATTCGGGGGTATAGAGTAAGAACGTGACAATAATGCCAGCGACAATCAAGGTGGGGATTATAATATTTCCTGCTTTCTTCAAACTGCTTCTACACACTGAATCGGAATGTGCGAATCTACTCAATATTTTAGAAATGTCCAGATTTCTCCCCGGGTGTCCGAATTCAGACACATGTTTTCATAATCGGACGGTGCATTCGGGCAAAACCTGTGATTAAAGGCGTTTCGCGATGATTTACGCCTTGGCATACATTTGGCAATACAATCGGGGAAAGAATAACATATGATCAAACTCAGAGATATAGACAAATTTGTCGAATCGCGTTTTCAGCGGACATTCATTCTAAAAGGCATCGATCTGGATATAACTGAAGGTGAATTTGTCACGATTATGGGGCCAAGCGGCGCCGGGAAGTCCACCATCATGAATATTATAGGGATGCTCGATGAACCGAGCCAGGGAGAATATTTCTTCCTTGATCAGCCGGTACACAGAATGAAGGAGCGTCATAAATCCGAATTACACAAGCACCACATCGGATTCATTTTTCAGGCCTACCACCTGATTGATGAACTGACGGTGTATGAAAACATTAAAACACCGCTGCTATATAAAGGGGTTAAATCAGCCCAGCGCAAGAGCATGGTGGCAGAGATGCTTGACCGCTTTCAGATGGTGGCGAAGAAGGATCTTTTTCCGGAGCAATTATCGGGCGGACAACAACAGTTGGTTGGGGTGGCCCGTGCGATTGTAGGTCAACCGAAGTTGCATCTGGCGGATGAGCCTACGGGGAATCTGCATTCTGAACAGGGGAATGAGATCATGGATATATTTAAAAAGTTAAACGAAGAGGGGATGACAATTATTCAGGTAACGCATTCAGAAGTTAATGCCTCCTATGGCACCCGTACCATTCAGTTGGTGGATGGCCAGGTTGTTTCGGATACACCTGTAATGAAGTCATCGATATAGGAAATGTCAATTATGAAATTCAATAGCAACATACGAATCTTTCTGACAGGGTACCTACTTTTGATTGCCGTTGGTGCATCGGCGCAGGATGCACCCCGGCTAACACTTTCGGAGGCGGTAGAAATTGCCCTGGAGAATAATGTGAATTTACAACAGGAAAGCAACCGGCTCGATATATTTCAGGCCAACAAGTCTTCCGCTTATGCCCGGATGGCTCCGGATATTTCAGTCAGAAGTAATTACGGTCGCGTAGACGGTAATCAGTGGATCGAGCAGGAGGCGCAGCTGATCAATTTCAAACGTGATTTTATGAGTGCTTCCGCGGATGTAAGTCTGACTCTGTTCAATGGATTTAATCGTCTTAACAACACGAGAAGATCGGTGAATGCCCTGGAGTCACAAGCCCATTTTGTGGAAAGAACCAAGGAAACTGTTATCCGCGATGTGGCCAACCAATACCTTCAATGCTTGCTCGACGTGCAGCTTTTGCTGATTGCTGAGGAGAATCTGGAAAAGCAGCTTGAGCAATTGAGGCAGATGGAAGAAATGGTCAAC
>CAYGOW010000332.1:1004-4467 GCA_964351425.1 uncultured Roseivirgaceae bacterium | reverse complement strand
CACGGTGTTATTGGTCGAACAGAACGCCCACATGGCATTTAAGGTGGCGCATGAAGTGTATATCATGGAGAATGGACGGTTTGTCATGAATGGTCCGGCAGCCGAACTGGAGCAGGACGAGGATGTGAGGGAGTTTTATCTCGGTGTACGGGAGAATGATTCGGTCAAAGGATATCAACGCTATAAACGTAAGCGGACATGGAGGTAATGGATATTAAAAACGTGCCTGAGACTTTTATCAAGGCCTGTCGTGAGCGGGGCGAACGTATTGCTATGCGCAATAAGTACCTCGGGCTCTGGCAGGAATACACCTGGAATGACTACCTGAAGCATTCCGCCTGTGTGGCCCAGGGTCTTATGAAATTAGGAATTCAAACCGGGGATTTTGTGGGCATCATCGGTGAGAACTGTCCGGAGTGGCTCTTTATGGATATGGGGATTCAGATGGCCGGAGCCAGGACGGTGGGCATCTATACGACGAATTCCTGGCAGCAGGTCAAATACATTCTGAACCATTCTGAATGCCGTGTATTATTCGCGGAGAATGAGGAACAAGTAGACAAATGGTTACAGATGCAGGAAGAATTGCCTTACCTGGAATATATTATTTATTGGGACAAGAAAGGGTTGGAGGCATTGAAGCATGATAAACTGATGTTCTTTGATGATTTTATGGATATCGGCCGCGCGGCTTGTGACGAATCACCGGATGCCTACCTGGAACGGGTGGGGAAGGTGGAACTTGACGATATTGCGCTATTAGTATATACCTCCGGGACGACAGGTCCACCGAAAGGAGCCATACTAACCGCACGTAATCTTATCTGGACATCGACCACATTAAATCGTTATGACCTGCTTGATCCACAGGATCAGACCATGTCTTTCCTGCCGCTGTGCCATATTTTCGAACGGATGTTCAGCGCCTACTTCCACATTGTGGGCGGGTACATTGTCAACTTTGCGGAGAGTACCGAGACCATCGCCAAGAATCTGACCGAGATCCGGCCGACGATTGGGTATGCGGTACCCAGGGTATGGGAGAAGTTCCAGTCAAGCATTCTCCTGCGTATTGAAGACGCTCCAAAGGTGAATCAATGGGCATTCAGGGTGGCGATGAAGATCGGTACCGACTATGCCGGGCGCAAGCTGGAAGGTAAAAAGATAAGTACGGGATTGCGTATTAAACGTTTTTTCAGTTACTGGGCAGTGTTATATCCGCTTAAATACATGATCGGCATGAACCGCATGCGCTATGCCTTCAGTGGTGCGGCGCCGATATCGCCAAAAGTACTTCAGTTTTTTCATATGCTTGAGATTCCGATGATCGAAGGGTATGGTATGACTGAGACCAGTGCGATCATCAGTATTTCGACACTGAGCGAATACCGGCTGGGTGCAGTGGGTAAGCCTATCAAGGGAAGTGAAGTGCGGATTTCAGAAGAAGGAGAAATCCTGGTTCGGCATCCGGGGGTCACACCGGGATATTACAAAGCCCCTGAGGCAACCGCAGAAGCTATTGAAGATGGATGGCTGCACACGGGAGATATTGGTTCATTCGATGAGGATGGCTTCCTGTCGATCCTGGACCGCAAAAAAGACATTATCATTACCGCTGGAGGGAAGAATATTGCACCCCAGAAGATTGAAAACCAGCTTAAATTCAGTGTATATATAAACGATGCGATAGTGATTGGAGACAAACGGAAATTTGTCTCCGCCATCATTATCCTGGACGAGGAGAATATCAATAAATACGCCCGGAATCATAAGATTACCTATTCCTCCTATTCCGAACTGGCCGAACACAAAGAGATCCGAAAACTGATTGAAGGAGAAGTGAAGAAGGTGAATAAGGAATTGGCCAGGGTTGAAACCATTCGGGAGTTTACCATACTCGATAAGCGGTTGTATGTGGAAGATGGCGAAGTGACGCCAACCATGAAAGTGAAACGAAAATTCATCAATGAGCAATACCATGACCTCATTGAAAAAATGTATCAATAAGTCCAAAACCCACAATTATGAAATGTAAGCCAACCTATTACCTGCTGTTCAGTCTGATTTTTCTATTCATGGCTGGTTGTTCAACCTCGACCGGGAATGAAGAGGGGAGTTCCGATGCACCTGTTCCTGGCGTAACGGACACAGAGATTGTCATTGGGTCCTGGGGGCCGCTGACAGGTCCGGCTGCCTTGTGGGGCAATGTAATCAAAGGGGCGGATGCTTACTTTAAAATGATAAATGATGAAGGGGGTATCAATGGCCGGCAGGTTCGTTTTATTATGAAAGACGATGGCTATGATCCGTCACAGACTGTGCCGGCGGTCAGGGAACTGGTTCAGCGGGAAGAGGTGTTTGCGGTAACCGCAGGCATTGGTACTGCTCCGGCGATGGCTGTAGTTGATTTTCTTTCTGAAAACGGTGTGCCATGGTTTTGTCCCATGACCGGTGCTTCAGCACTAAGCCAACCCCCGCGGGCGAATGTCTACACAGACTTCCCACTGTATTATGACGAGGGGCAGGCAATGGCCCGAGTGGCCATTGAGCAGCTTGATTCTAAAAAAATCGGGATCATCTACCAGAATGATGATTTTGGCAAAAGTGGATTGGTTGGTGTCAAGAGCATCCTGGAAGCCAAGGGCATGGAATTGGCAGCCTCTTTACCGGTCGAACCGACGGATTCGGATCTGAGTTCGCACGTTGCCCGTCTGAAGGAATCTGGAGCTGACGCGGTGTTTATTTGGGTACTGCCTCGTCAGGCTGCGATTCTGCTTGGCAATTCAGCTGTGATTGACTATTCACCCAAATGGTTTGCATCGCTGGCACTCAGCGACATAGCCCTTATGCACAATATCACGAAAGGTGCCTGGGAAGGGGTTTATTTCTCCTATGCCTCGCCCATTTTGTACAGCGATGCGGAGAATGAGACCATTGCCCGGTACAAGGCGGCATTTGAAAAGTATTATCCAGAGGATCGTTGGAATAATTTTGCCTTTACCGGCATGTTGCTCATTGAACCTATGGGAGAAGCCTTAAAGCGGGCGGGCAAGGACCTTACGCGCGAAGGGTTGCTGGAAGCCTTTGCCGGCATGAATGATTATACAAATTCTGTTGGTGTAAACATCAGTTTTTCAGAGAACAACCACCTGGGAACCCGGTCGATTGCGGTAATGCGCTGCATTTCGGCGACCGAAGCTGAAAATATCAGCGGAATGGTGGAAGGCACTGCTGACGTCGCAGCCCTCGATGCCATGTTGAAGGCGGAGTAAGGGCTTACTGTGTTTAAGGCGGATCTACAATGCGCTATCATAGCTAATATGGTGTCGGAGCATGGATGCTCCTCCGGACGGTGGGGGAAAACCCGGACAGAGGGGCAGTGCCATGTAGCGCACGAAAGTGCTGCTAGATGGTGAGGGGGGGTGTTGGTGCATAATGAGGATGATGACACCCCTATAGTACC
>CAYGOW010000332.1:0-994 GCA_964351425.1 uncultured Roseivirgaceae bacterium | reverse complement strand
GGGACACGTAAGTACTATGAGGAAGGCGGTGACTTTTACAGCCCTATGGTCCTACACGTGTCGCTAACAACATTCTGCACGATAATAAAAAAAGTGCAGCTCACATCTCATGAACTGCACTTTTTACCGCTGTAGAATTATCTTAACAGCCTTTCATATTATCCAAACTTCACATTTTCTCCAATGTCAGGAGTGCTGTCGGTTACATTAGCTTTGGCCATTTCGAATGCCTGCACCAATCCGTTTTCATCGGCATCCCAGTGCTCCCCTTTATTAATTTTTACTTCCAGTACCGCCACATTCGGATCTTCACGGCCTTCTTCAAACCAGGCCTCCGCCCACGTATTCCAATATCGGTCGATGAGCTCCTTGTCCTGTGTCAGGTGCGCTTTACCTGATAGCGATACATAAATCTGATCGTCCGGATTGCTGAAGGTAATGCACACATTACGGTGGTCTTTGATCTCAAAGACTTTGGACGAATCTTTGGGCGTAAAGAAGTACAGGGTACCGTCGTATTCGTCCTGCACCAGGTGCATCGGACGACCACGCAGGACACCCTCGTCACCGTCATCAGTGACCAGCATTCCGACTTTTATTTCCTTGATTAGATTCCAAATGAGTTGTTTATGTTCGGGACTAGACATGTTTATTTATTTTATTTTTTCTTATTCTATTTACTCTATTAACAGACTACCCCCGGGGGCATGTTCAGAAAAATCCGGATTCCACATTCTTGCTAAATAATTACGCTAAGGGCGAAGCATTCAATATTTAACCTTTGGCCGGTATGAACACTAGAATCAGAAGATATCAATTGATCTTTTATCCATTATATTATTTTTCTAATTTAAAATATGTCGCTGAAACCCTACACTGATCGGTTTGAAGACCCGGAGTCCACGCAGCGGCTGTCATAGCCAACATGGTAACGGAGCATGGTGTTTCTTATTCTTTGTCATCCTGGGTCTGGAGCTGCCGAAGGCAGGTACAG
>CAYGOW010000331.1:0-4498 GCA_964351425.1 uncultured Roseivirgaceae bacterium | reverse complement strand
ATTTCGCCTTTGCTGAGGGCGTGCCTTATGGTACAAAAAAAGCATACAATATTGTCTTGCTCCAGGTGAAGGCATGCGGAAAAATGCTGAGTGGGGTAATCAACGCGGCGAAGTCGCTCGCAGGTCCGATACGGATTGCGCAGGCTTATGGCGGGGAATGGATCTGGGAGAGATTCTGGTTTATGACCGGACTGCTTTCAATGGTTCTGGCCTTCATGAATCTTCTGCCCATTCCGGCGCTGGATGGTGGACATGTTGTATTCCTCAGCTATGAGATCATTTCAGGAAGGAAGCCGTCTGACAAGTTTCTGGAGAATGCGCAAAAAGTGGGTATGGTACTGCTCCTGTCCCTGATGGTCTTTGTCATATTCAATGATATATTCTCCATTGAAACAGTCAAAAATATTTTTGGGATAGAATAGTATTCCCGGCATGTAAAGAATTAAAGCAGGCACATCGCCTGCTTTTTTTATTTATCCCGTTTGTTGATATTTAAGATACCGATTGGTATCTTAGCATATGCGTAATCCGGAAATAACCAGGGAAACCATTCTGAATGCCTCAGGAGAGCTATTTAACACACGCGGTTACAAGGCCACGTCAATTAGCGATATAACCAAAGCTACTGGCTTGACCAAAGGAGCTATTTATAAACATTTCCTGAATAAAGAAGCACTGGAAAGAGAAACTTTCAAGTATTTAGCGCAGCAGGTTATCACATCCATGAGGGATCGGATCAAGAGCCGGAAAACAGCCGGGGAGAAGCTGGAAATGCTTTTCACTTTCTTTGAATCCTACTTAATCAAACCGCCGGTAATTGGCGGATGTCCGCTTTTGAACCTGGCGATCGAGTCAGATGACGCACACCCGTCATTACGGGATGATGCGCGGACGATGCTGGAAACGCTACGCGTGGCATTAGTAAAGATTTTGACCAATGGCATTCGTTATGGACAAATCAAGCCGGAAATTGATGCGGATCAGGAAGCCGCCGTTATACTAGCTTCCCTGGAAGGAGGCATAATGATGAGTAAGCTGACGAATTCAAACAATGATATGCAATACATTCTTCTCCATTTAAGAAGGATGGTTGAACGAATGTCGCTGTAAAAAAATTTAAACAATTAAATACCGATTGGTATCTTAAATCTATAGAAATGAACAAACTCGTTACGTCAACGATCGGAAAAGGACTCAATATACTTTCCTACATAGCACCCGAAAAGACTGGTGAAATAGGATTTAATCTTTTTTGCCATCCTGTTCGCCCGGCTTTATCCGACAAACACAAGCAATTTTTACTGGATGCGAAATGGCAATCGCTGACTATACAGGGGCAGCAAATTCAGGTATACAAATGGGGCAAAGGACCTGCCAGGGTTTTATTTGCCCATGGTTGGCAGAGTCACAGTTACCGTTGGAAGCCTTACATCGAACAAATGGATCTGGAGACGTACACGATTTACGCGGTGGATGCCCCGGCTCACGGACTGAGTACCGGGAAGTCAGTTACGGTTCCCTACTATGGGGAAGTTGTCCATGTGCTCGGAAAGTTAGTGGGTACTTTTCATGCGATGGTCGGGCACTCCTTTGGCAGCTTTACCTTGTTGTATACATTAAAGCAATATCCTGACATGCAACCCAGAAAGCTAATTCTGCTGGCACCTCCTGCAAGTGCGTCCGATTTTCTTGATTTTTACAAAGAAATATTGCAGTTGTCGGACCGAACAATGCAACTAACGGTGGATCACTTCACGCAAAAACTGGAGAAATCCCCTGACTATTTCAAAGCGGCGGATTTCGCCGAAACACTTCGGGTTGGCGGATTATTAATTCATGATCAGGAGGACAAGGAGACACCTGTGGAAAATTCCGAGGAAATACATGCCGTTTGGCCCGCCTCCGAACTTGTGATTACCGAAGGATTTGGTCATAACTTACGTTCACCAGAAGTGGTAAAACGGGTCGTTTCATACCTTTCGGCTTGATCAGCAGGAGGTTATCCAGATGCCTTTGGGTGACAATTTGTTACATGATTTGACAGAACATCAGGATAGTGTCATGGTTAGTTAAAATAAAAACCCATGAAAAAAGCAGTATTTACTATTTTGATTTTCCTCAGTGCACTAGGTGCTTTTGCGGTTCCGTTCACCCTTCGCAATAACGGATTAAAATCAATCCCGCTAAAAATCCCCGGGGTCATGAATCCCAACTTAAGCCCATTATCAAATAGTGGTGTGGATTTAAAAGAAGGCCAGAAAATTTATTTTATTCACAAGGGGAAGAAGTACTTGTTGCTCGAAGTTACCAGCGAACTGGAAGGCAAAACCATCGTGGTGAATGAGGTGATAAAAGAACGGAAAAAGGAATTAGGGCTATAGGCCTCTCAGCCATTAATTTTCTCCTTCAATTGATTGGCATAATGGTCCAGCCGGTGGGTTGTCCATGTTTCTTCGCGTCTCAGACGCATTAATACAGGCCAGGGACAATGTGATTCTATAATGGATTCTGTGGAAGGCGTTTCTTCACCATTGAAAATTATTCCTGCAACCGGCAAGTTTTGACGCTTCAGGTAGTCAATACTCAGCAAGCTATGATTTATACTGCCTAGGTAGATATCACATACCAGGATCACTTCGGCGTCAAATAAAGTAGCCAGGTCAATGACTTTATCTGTTTCATTCAAAGGAACCATGATGCCACCGGCGCCTTCAATAACCATCGGAGCCGAGGTATCCGGCAGGGTGAAATCATTCAAATGGATCGTAATGTCATCGACTTCGGCCGCATAATGGGGACTGGCAGCAGTATTTAGCAGGAATTGCTCCGGGAATACATTGGTTTGGATCATCTTCCTGACCCAGTTGGTGTCCGTCGGACGACCAGCCTGAACTGGTTTCCAGTAATCGGCCTGTAACGCCCGGCAAAGAATTGCGCTTACCACGGTCTTTCCGCTATCGGTACCAATGGCCGTAACAAAATATCGCTTCATGAATAAGTAATTTTTTCAAAACTAGTGATCAGTCCCGATATCTCCTCTTTGGTATTATACGCATGCAAACAAATACGAATTCTCTCTTTTCCTTCGGGCACTGTAGGAGCCAGGATAGGCCGCACATCAAATCCGTCAGCCTGTAATGCCTGGGCTACCCGTCTGGCATTTTCATTACCTGGAATGACAACAGCCTGAATCGCCGAATGGGAAGGTAGTAGCTCCATCTTAAGGTGCGTCTTTTGCCTCCAGTATGTGCGGAAGAAATCAATATTTCCCTGAAGATTTTGCCTTCTGCTTCCGACCTCCAGGATTTCCTCCTGTACGTCCAGCAGATGTTGATATACGGAGGAGGGAAGTCCGGTAGTATAGATAAAAGGCCGGGAGAAGTTTACCAGGAAGTCACGAACTAAAGAATCCGAAGCAATCGCAGCGCCATGTGCCCCCATGCCTTTTCCAAAGGTATAGATGGCCGCAAGTATCTGTTTTTGCAAAGATAGTTCTTCGACGATACCACCCCCATGTTTTCCCCGTACCGCAGTCGCATGTGCTTCATCAATGATTAATCCGGCACCGCAGGCCTGGCATAGATGAACCAAAGCGGGTAGGGGTGCTTCATCTCCGTCCATGGAGTAGATGGATTCGACAACGACAAACGAATTTCCCTCGGACTTTTTTAATCGTCGCTCCAGGTCATCAAGGTCGTTATGGTGAAAGGACTGATGGCTGGCCAGGCTTAAGCGGGCTCCGTCCTTGATACAGGCATGGGAGAATTGATCGAAAAATATCGTATCCCCTCGCTGAGGAAGGCAGGAAAGTATGCCTATGTTGGCCATATATCCGCTGGGGTAGATGAGGCAGTTCTCATAGCCAAAGGAACGTGCCAGGCTGGATTCTGCTTCCTCTGCCAGGGCGGAATTTCCGGTCAGTAATCGTGACCCGGTAGATCCCGAGGGGAGCGTATTTTTTACCTGATTTTTGGCAAGGCCAAGATAATCATTGGAAGAAAAATCAACACCCGTCGAGTGCCTGCCAAGGGACCTTGGTGTTTTATTATTTTTTAATGCCAGTTCCAGTCTGTCTCGTAGCACGTCGTTCATAGTATGCACACTTTCAATTCTAAAGTACGCTTATTGTTGCAGGTCAGTGAAATACTGCGGGAATTTTTTCAACAGCGTCCAGGGCATCTTCCCGGGTAACAGGTGAATTTCTTTTTTGGTTAACATGCGAGATGCCATATGATACATTCCATTGGTGATTTCTTCATCCGGATTTAATACCTATATTCAGGCAGTAAAAACCCAATTCTATGCGCCATACTTTCATTCTCCCGATACTACTCTTTATTTTCTTACTGGCATGCACGCCCGACAACAGTCAGAATGCAGGTAGCGAGGACGTCCCTGCATCACATGCCGAATTACAGGAGTTTTTCCTGGAGTGGCGTGAGTTTTTAATCCCGCCGCTCATGAACGGGCTACCGGATTATTCCTCGTGGGCTATGGA
>CAYGOW010000330.1:0-4508 GCA_964351425.1 uncultured Roseivirgaceae bacterium | reverse complement strand
CTTGAAGTGTCGGTACTTCTTGAGGTACTGCACGAAGAACATGTTATCAACTAAGATGAGTTTAAATCGTTTGATCTGAAACTGGAGGCCATGCCCAAAATGCTATTCGCAATTATTAAGGTTTATTCAAAGCGAGTAATATTTAATTCACTGTGTATTTATAAAAGAATCTTCAAACGTTTTTATCCATTCTCCTTCAATCAACTGTTCCCCATATTCCTGAAAGCCGCCGTCCGGAGTCCCCCTGAAAAAGAACCGGGTATTTTCATCTCTCCACACGATGAGTTGTCCATCCTTGTATTCTGCGGGGTATCTGGCTGCTCCTGCTTTCGAAAAGCGGTGGTAATAATATTTCTGGTCTTCCTCATCGTAAAGGATTATCGTATGGAGTTGCAAGAACTCGGTATTCAACTCAATGACCAATATGTTTCTATCCAGATCATAGGAGATCTTTTCATACGCTGACCCTTCCCTGGCAAGCACCCCGTTCTCATATATCTTTGACGTACCGACCCATTCTCCCACCAGGAAATTCAGTTGTTCCATCTTTTCTTGCTTCAGGTTCTGAGCAAAGCTTGAATTCGTAAGAAAAAACAATAGAATAAAGCCAATGATTCTAGCCGCTTTTTGATACTTCATAGTTTGTTCGTTTACAGTTGACCGTAATGGTCTTGTCAAATCGTGAGCTAAGGGTTAATATAAGATTCGGCAAAGAATGCAGCCATTCCGAGAAGATAGGAATTGAATGCATTCGGAATTGAGCCTACAGATAATTCTGCTTTCCCTATTTCCTGGATTCTGAAAATATTTGATTCATCCATACAGCAAAATCTCTGGAAAAAGCAAAACCCACTTCATTCCAATAATCTTCAAAACCAGGGGAGTGTAACGCGGCTACAATGAATTTTGCATAGTTATCCCAATGATTATCCGGCATGAGGTTCAATTTATAATGATGGAAATATGTTTCTGCGTGTAGTAACAACATCATATGATTCCAATTTCTGAATTCCACATCCCCCGGAGTTAATTCCTCTTCCTGCATTACTTTGGCCCAACGGTCTGCATGTTCCGCTCTGAATATCGATAGTTCCAATGCGAATTGAGACAGTGAATGCCTGGCTGCCGCTCTGTTTACCCGTGTGCCCTGTCTTACTTGTTTCGCTAAATATACCAGGGTGATAACAACGGCAACTGAAGCTAAAATTTCACTTACCAGTACTATTTTTTCTAAATTCATTTATCTGTTATTGTTAAGTGGTATTAATGAAAAATGTATATCGGGTCACACAATTTGTTTCGGCGCTTTATAGAATGATTCTCATACCTTATTATCACCGCAGTCAGTATTCATTTTTAAGGCCGGAATGAACTTGCCGGTTCATTGTGGAGGTTTGATGGCATTCTATCCGGATTTTCTGATAAGTAGTTTCTGACAAGTTCAAATCCAATAGAATAACCCGTCCATCTGGGGATATCAGGGTTTGTACCCACAAACCAATCACTATGATTGTACGGTTGGTTCCAGGAATTGCTCGCTTCGTCAATCCAGTTTTGAAGTACGTCACCGCTTAAGGCAACGGACCATGGCGGCGGACTAATACCGGAAACTTCAATAGAAAAATGATCCGCTAGCCCTTCCGACACCACTGCTTGAATCAGCGTATTTCCATACCCTACAGACCTTCTTCTTTTTGCATGATGAATTTCATGCGCCAATTGCGCAATAAAATGCAGTTCCAACGTATTATCCAATTCCGGAAAATCGGCCTTGATAGATAGTATAACCTCATTCGGATCAGGATTATAACCCCCCATGCCGATTTCGGGTATAACCAAAAACGGATCATTAACAATCCTGATTTTGAGGTCGTTGACTGGCATAAGGCTCTTTATAGATTTAAGGCCCGATGTTGCCTTCTCTTCGATCAGATCCCTGTGTAAATCAGAGAGTTGATCGTGCTCGACGGACAAGCATACATTATAAGCGAATGAAATCACTGCTGTTGAACCGCATGCCTGAAAGTCATTCGATTTGGAGCAACCAGCGCAAACAATCATAACCCCAAAAAGTATCGAAACCAGGTGGCTGTTTATATGCATCTTCTCAATGTTAAATTAATTCACTCAAATACGGCGTTATCCGTTCAATGCGGGCCTATACATTCGCGTGTTCCGGAGCATCATCGCAAAGCCTCGACGTTTTACCAACTATTTACTCCTCGGGTCTGATTTCTATTTTACAATCATATGCGTTATCGCCGGATAAAAATGATTTATGACAGATTACCCAACGCTTCACAATTTAATTAATAAAATCCGTTATCAACAGCAATTCCATGAAGCCCCAAACTAGTCCTGTAATTCCCAGGGCCAGCAAGGCGCGAGGAATGATTACCATTCTCCAGGTGGAATTAATTATCACATTGGTTGGATTTTCAGGATCATAAATTATTTCCACTTCACTTCCTTTTCCCATAGGAGGATTGTTACCGATTGATAATTCCTGAATGATCCATTTACCATCCCTGGTTAAAAATTTGATAACAGGATAATACATATTTCCTTTTCTGTCGCTCTTAACAGTATGTTTAAAAATAATTGCAGTGGCTTTCTCCCCATGAAGTAACAGGTAAGCCGCCTTTTGCACTAGTTTCCCTCCTAAGAGAATGAAGGCTAGTGACACTGCACAAAGGATTAAATCCGCTGTCATTTTACATCCTGTTTGAGGAAATGAAAACATTCAAAGACCTGCGGATTGCTATGGGAGGCAGGGATCAGAATATTTAAATTAAATGAGAAGCAACCAGTGGATATTACTATTGGCATGGAGAAAATTAGCGCTGAAAATTGTAATTTGAAAATGATGGGTGATTCTTCAGCCCAAATACTTATACAACTTACAACTATCCATGCTATCAATGAACACCATTCGCCTATTCAGTCTTGCCTTATCTGTCCTTTGGCTTGCCTCCTGTACTACCGGAGAAAATGAGTTTGTTTCAGAAAGTGAAAATCAGACGGAGAATGATCCGATTCAGATCGATCACACCCTGACCAAAGACCAGACCCACAACCGGTTCAGCAGCACCATTGAACCGGTTTTGCGCGTAGAGTCCGGGGCGGTGATCGAAGCCTATACGGAAGATGCCAGCGATGAGCAGATAGGCCCGGATTCAGAGCTTTCGGCCCTGGATAGTCTGAGCTTTGATCCGATACATCCCCTTACCGGACCGGTGTATGTGGAAGGCGCACAACCCGGGGATGTCCTTAAGGTAACGCTGCATGAGATTGAACTCGGCGACTGGGGCTGGAACGCCATTCTCCCGGGTTTTGGCTTCCTCAGTGATACCATCAGTGTCAAATACCTGAAAATCTATGAACTGGGGAAAGGACGGCAATCGGTTACGTTCAAGGAAGGAATGGAATTACGCTTAAACCCGTTCCCGGGGGTGATGGGGGTGGCACCGGCCACAGACAGCCTGCTGTCCACCATTCCTCCCCGCGCCAATGGCGGCAACATGGATGATCCGAATATGACAAAGGGAACCATCCTGTATTTCCCGGTTTTTGTGGAAGGCGGACTATTCTCCCTGGGAGACGGCCATGCCGTTCAGGGACTGGGCGAAGTATGCGGAACGGCGATCGAAGCTCCCTTGAGAGTTGTTTATGAGATCGAACTCATCAAAGACCGAAAGATACAGGAACCTCAGTACGAAACCGATGAATATTACGCTACCACCGGATTTGCTACTACCATTGATGAGGCAGCGAAAAAGGCCACACTGTACATGGTCGACTACCTGACCACCACTTACGGCCTGACCGTTGAGGAAGCCTATGCGCTTTGTTCACTGGCCGGAGACCTCCAGATCGCCGAGGTGGTGGACTTACCGCACATGCTGGTGACGATGCATATGTCAAAGGAGGTATTGGAAGGTAAAGAGTAAATCCACTTAACCCCTGGCGTAAAAAGCAGGGAATTAACTCCTTACTATTCTCCGAACCGAATCATAATTAACCGGAGTGGATTGCAGCCGGTTTTCCATGGACTGGAATAAGACTCCGATCCCCAAAGTAAGTGCTGAATCTGCGGAATGCCTTTCAGAGACACTTCACGGCCTCTTTCCATGGCTTCATAGATCCTGTCGATACTAATCATGTCCCTGGCACCCATCTCGCCCGGAACCAGGTAGTGTAATCGGCATCGCCAGCATGGGAGGAGATGCAATGAAAAATAGCCATCATCTGAATGTCTCGTCTAAAGCTTTTTGGTAAAACTATTTTCAGGAGAATAGTTTTATCTAATCTTCCGCATCACTTTCGGACCATAGTACAGCCAGAACCCGGTAGCGCTGAAAGTCAGCAACGCCACGCTCATCAGCGTGGTATAAAAAAGCTTAAAAACCCCATTAGGAAGACCCAAATACCGGTCCACGAGGGTGCCATCATGCACATGCTCGATCAAATCTGAGGTCCGGTACTCCAGCGACAGGACTGCGCCGGTA
>CAYGOW010000329.1:0-4546 GCA_964351425.1 uncultured Roseivirgaceae bacterium | reverse complement strand
AAAGTAAATACCTGTACCCCTTCCATTTCATCTGCATCAGCGGCTGACATGGTCGGACTTTTCAATACAAACATATCCTGGGCCGTTGTCGATGGCACGCCGTTTACAGCCTTATCTGTGTAAGAAGCCCGAATTACCACCATACCATCTTTAGGTGTGCCTTCCGGAATAACCGTTGTGTAGGTTCCTTTAACGGGAAGCATTTCTACCTCAGGCGCTTCGTCGCCCAGGCTTAGAATGTACTTCACAATATTTGAGGCGTCATCTTTGGACAGCTGCGGGTGTGCAGCCATGGCGATGTCACCCCAAACACCACCGCCACCATTAATGACCTTATTTGCCAGGTAATCGACAGCATTCGGATCGTCTTTGTATTTGGCCGCCACATCCAGGTAAGCAGGTCCGGCCGATTTGCTATCAATTTTGTGGCAGGATTTACAATCACTTTCTTCCATAAGATTCTTTCCGGCAGCGGCAGCAACCGATTCATTGGCCATTACATGTCCCTGGGCAATTTCAATCTGATCATATCCTTCAGGCAAATAGTCGATAGTTACAGCCACCTCATCTTCTGCAATTCCATTCCCGATCGTACCATCTTCCTTGTCTTCCACCACCACTTCATACGCAAAGGGTACTCCCTCAAAGAAAAATGAGGTATTGGATCCTGGCATGTTGAAGGATAGTCTTGCCGGGTCATTGCCGGCGATTAATTCTGTTTCCGTTATCACCCGCTCGCCCTGATCATCGCGCACAGTGAGCCGCGCGTTATAGACCCCGGGTTCTTCCAGGGTAAAGGTGGGATTGGGTTCTTCTGAACTTGCCACCGGGCTACCTGTCGAGGTAAGTACCTTCCATTCATATGTGAGGGGGTCCCGGTCAAAATCCTTGGTCCCCTGCGTATCGAAGGTGACAGTAAGGGGCACGGCACCTTTGGTCTTGTTTGCGGCCAACCTCACTTGGGGCTTACGGTTTCCGTCATTGTACTCAATCCGTACAAGCCGCGCATCATCATTCGGCACAAACCATCCGGTCCCATATTCCAGTACATATAAATCCCCATTGGAGGCAAATTCCATGTCCATGGGATTGCTGAAGGTATAGCTGGGCATGAAACGTTCCATGTCTACATAATTCCCTTCTTCATCCATGCTTACCGCAATTATCCAGCCCCGCATCCACTCATAAATGAAAAGCTTATCATCGTAATACTCCGGAAATGGCCGTTCTGCTCCATTAAACGCTTCCCTGTGATAAACAGGCCCTGCCATCGCCGTACGGCCGCCCGTCCCCATCAAAGGGAACTCTTCAGAGATATCGTAGGGATACCATATAAAATTCGGGGAAGTCGGAGGCAATTCACGAAGCCCAGTATTATTTCTGGAGTCATTAATAGGCTTTTTAGGATCAAATTTTGGTCCGGATTCGCCAGTGGCAAAGTCATAATCATGATATGCCGCGTCATTTCCAGTGAATAAAGGCCATCCGAAGTTTCCTGGTTTGCGTGCCTGGTTGATCTCGTCATACGCCATGGGCCCGATTCCGGCAGAATCCGTTCCGGCATCCGGTCCCACATCTCCCCAATAGAGGTATCCGGTAGTCTTATCAACTGAAATTCTGAAAGGGTTTCGAGTACCCATCACATAAATCTCCGGTCGCGTTTTTTCCATTCCAACCGGAAACAAGTTACCCGCGGGAATGGAATAGCTCCCGTCTTGTTCAGGCTTAATTCGAAGTATTTTTCCGCGAAGGTCATTGGTATTGGCAGACCCCTTTCGGGCATCCCATGGAATACGTCCGGGACGATCATCAATTGGGGCATACTTGGTTGCCCGGGGACTCGTATTATCCCCTGTGCTAAGATACAAATTTCCTTCTGCATCGAAGGCAATAGACCCTCCTGTATGACAGCATTCATCGCGCTGTACAACCACTTCCAGCATCACTTTCTCAGACGCCATATCCAGCTGGTCATTCCGGAATTCAAATCGGGACAGGACATTAACCGGCTTTTCTCCAGCAGGAGAATAATACAGATATAGCCATTTATTCTCATCAAAATCTGGATCCAGGGCAAGGCCCAATAAACCATCCTCGGCTTCCGGCTGGTTGCCGTCCTGGTTATTGTATTTATGACTCACGTTGATCTGACCCACATCCTTAATACCGCCAACGGCAGGGTCATATAATCTCACTTTACCCAGCCGCTCAATAAACAGTACCCGACCGTCATTCATCACTGCGAGCTCCATCGGCTCATTGAGCTTTTCTGCCAGTACTACCTTTGTGAATCGGTTTTCGTCCGGTACACGGACAGAGCTGGCCATTTCGTAGTTCAGTTTTACCGGATCATCGCCACCGAGTACATATTCCAACCCACCCTGTAAGTGGGACAAGAATAACGGATCCGCATAGGATTCATTCGTATGACCCATCGCCGTGTAAAAGGCCCTCCCTCCGTCAAAGGAATGGTACCAGGTCATCGGGTGAAAGTCGCCATTAGTACCCCCTTCATAGGTAGATTCATCGATCGTAATAAGTACATTCAGGTCGTCCTGAATATTATAATAGTTGTAAAATTCATCCGTTCGCTCCCAGGTATCGGGAAGAGAATCCGTAGCCGGGTGTGATTTATCCAGGATATTAAACGTAGCGGTACGAACATTCGGCCCATTGGGATGGCTCTCAAAGTAGCCTCCTACCAGCTGTCCATACCACGGCCAGTTATATTCCGTATCCGCGGCCGCGTGGACCCCAAGATACCCGCCTCCCGCCTGTATAAAGCGCTCAAAATCATTTTGTTGTTGCTTATTAAGGACATCTCCGGTTGTGTTGAGAAAAATTACCGCCTGATAATTTCTCAAATTCTCCTCATTAAAATTATCAGCATTCTCAGTCGTATCGACCAGGAAATTATTCTTTTCACCAAGCTTTTTTATCGCCTCAATACCTGCCGGGATTGATTCATGACGGAATCCAGCTGTCTTTGAAAAAACCAGGACTTTTGGCGGTCCTTCCTGACCCCCACACGAGGCAAGTGCCAGAACAATAATCAATGCCAGGCAGGAGGTAAAAAAATGATTAACGGTAGTCTTCATGGAATTATTACGATTAAAATAGGAACCCAATTGCTTTCGCTACATATAAGTAAGCTTAATACGCTATGATACGCAATGTGTTAATGTAACACAAACGGAATTACTTCAACGGATGATTCCTCTTCTTAGTTCATTGATTTCATCGTTGAATAGCATTGTAAATTGAAGGGTCAAATTTATCTATTACTATATTCTGCCTGCCCGGGTTGGAGTATTTAGAAATATTCTTATAAAAACGCGGTGAAATGAGTAAATTCTCTACTGAAATCCACCGAACATAAACAGAAATGAAAATAATCCCTGTGATACTTCTGCTGTGCTTGTCCTTTTGTTTTACGGGGACCATTAACGCTCAAAGTAAAAAATCAAAGCGACTCCAGGAAGACCAGCGCAAAAAGTTTGCGCTGAGTAATTATTACATCTCCATGAACATGAATGCTTTATTGACCGGCTACAGCGGCTTGATAGAGCGAAAACTGGATAGTGTCGCTGTTACTGAAAAATCACCCACAATACGATCAAAGCAAATATTCCTCAAGTCTACCTTACTAACTTCCCTTGCACAAGCCAGTTTTCATTCGGATCCCCTGGCTGCGGCCATTGACAGTTGGTCCTATTCTTACCAACTCATTGATTATTTTGGTACGAAAGAGTGTAACGACATATACGGCAAAGCCTGTCCGGAGATGGAAGGCGTATTCCGGCAGCTGGCTACCAATTACGAAAATGGATTATCGGAATATCTATCTGCTGAAGATTTGGATGGATTGCGGAGGTTCGCAGCCAATCACCCGATACGGGATGAATACCTGAACCGTCGTTCGATTATCTATGAAATTTCTGAATGGATAAGTTCGAATCAATTGGGCCTAAAAACAGGTCTGTTGTCGATGACCGACCTTATGCGGGATTTGAGCAATCAGTTGGAATATTATTCTGCTACACTGCCCAAGCAGACACTTTGGCAAATGGACATGCGGCTGGGCGAATTACAACCGGATAGTCTGTTAACCCTGGTGGGTGATATGCAACGCCTGTTGCATGCGTCAACGATTCTCATGGAACATACAGATGAAATCATCCGGGATAACCGGGATACTCTGCTGTCCGGCATTGATTACCAACGGAAGGCGACCCTGGCCCTGATGCAACGGGAGCGCGAGGCGATACTGGATGCAATGTCACTGGAAAGGCAAGCTGTGATGGATGCCTTGCACAGCGAACGTGAAGAAGCCCAGGTATTTGTTGACCAACAGCGGCAAGCCCTGATCGGGGATGTCAACACGCTTTCCAACGACATGGTGTCTTTGTCCATCGCCTCTGCAAAGGAAATGGTGGATTATGTATTCTTCAAATTGTTTATTCTAACCGGAATACTAGGCGTTGTAATCCTGCTGGGGATTGTGGCATACAAACGGCTTTAGACGACTGGATGGTTATTCTGATGT
>CAYGOW010000328.1:0-4551 GCA_964351425.1 uncultured Roseivirgaceae bacterium | reverse complement strand
ATCAAATTCCTGGCGGTGATTCGCCTGAAATCCATACTGGATATCAAAAATATTCTTCCCTTTGAACCATTCTCCCTTTAGCTTTACCAGGTGATGGTCGACCTTTTGTCGCGGATTATTTATATCGTATGAAAAAGGATCGATGATTAATGGCTTGTCAGAATTAATCGCATTCTCCAGGTCGTTCAGGTTCCCCGCCACCGACCCACGCAGGATACCAAGCTCCTGTGCGAAATTGGAATAATAGGTAGTCAGATTAAACTTTGATGTATGATATCTTGCCCCAAACGCGATGCTACGCTCCTCCTTGCCGGTATTGGTGAGCATGTAATCGGGCGCTCGCAAATCACCTTGTTTTACATAGGAGGCCTGTGCCAGGTAAGCCGTTCGCACAAAACCTTTCTGCAATCGGATATCACCTCCGACAGAACGCCCGTTTGAATTGAATTGCAGGCCAGCCCTGCCAGTGAAATCTTCGTGTAAATCGAGTGAAGGACCGTCAATGAGGATGACTCCTCCCATTGCTTCCGGTCCATAACGTACCGTGGCAGCGCCTTTGACCACCTTGATCTTTTCTGAAAGTGAAGGGTCAATTTCAGGGGCATGTTCGCTCCCCCAATTTTGAAATTCATGCCGAAGCCCGTTATTGATTATTAATATACGGTTGCTGTGTAATCCATGTATAATAGGCTTGACTACATTTTGGCCTGTGGTTAAGGTGGACACACCGCTTATGTTGGAAAGCACATCGCCAAAAGACTCAGAACGGGAAGCATCCAGGCGTTTACCCGACAATTCGGATAGTGTCAGACTTTGTAATTGGTCCGTGGATAATTCTCCTTCAATCACAATGCTTTCCAGCGTAACCTCATCCCGTACCATAAATATGGTGGGCAATTCATGATAGATATCGTGATGGTGAATGATCCGTTTATAGCCCACAAAGGAGATCACTAAATCAAATTCATCCTGACAAATGTTGTTTATTGTAAAAGCACCCGTCGTATCTGTTGATGTACCCTTCGTGGTACCTCGCACCTGCACATTGGCAAAAGGAAGTGGGTCACGGGTTTCCAGGTCATAGATTTTACCTGAAACACTGTAGGTACACTCGCTATCCTGACCGGATGATGAGATCCATGAGGAAGTAAGTAACACAAGGATGAGTAGGATGTGCCGCATAGTCAAGCTGCAAATATATTCAAAATGCAATTATGTTGCAGGAACGAACTGGACAGTCGGTTATTTTTTACTGCTGGTTGTTGCCATCGCTTTTTTAAGGTCGTCCACACTCATGGATCGAACATGCAGGTCGCGCTGCGGGAATGGAATTTCAATTTTAGCCTTCTGCAGCGCATGATAAACAGACGTAGTGATGTCACTTTTAATAATCAACCAGTCGTCTATATCTGAAACCCAAAACCGCAGTGAGAAATTTAAGGAGCTGTCGCCAAATTCCTGGAACAGTACCATGGGTTTTGGAAGCTTCAGTATCCCTTTGAAATCACTGACAATCTCAGTGAGTACCTCCTTGACCTTTTCCACATCGCTGCCATAGGCTACGCCAACCAGCACTTCCACGCGCCGGTGCTGGTCACTAAGTGTCCAGTTGATTACTTCCTCGGATATCAGGTGGCCGTTGGGAATGATGACCTCTGCCCCGTCGAATGTCTTAACAACGCTGGCCCTGATGCCAATATCTTTCACCACCCCCATATAGGTTTTGACATTGACCATATCCCCTACCTGAATCGGTCGTTCGAAAATCAAGATGATTCCGGAAACCAGGTTGTTCACAATATTCTGCAAACCAAAACCAAGTCCGACAGATAGCGCACCCAGGATAATCGTAATCTTATCGAGTGGGATGCCTGAAACAAAAAGCGCCATCAGAAACCCTGCGAGTATGATGCCAAACCGTACCATGGCCGCGATAGTTCCTGTTTTCTTCTGAGAGCCGTATATGGCCTTACCGGTGGTAAAAAACTTCACCCATCCAGCCAGTTTTGAAGTGATAAAAAGTACGGAAACAAACAGTAAAATTCCGCCCCAGTCAAAGGTTAAGGACCCGACAGATCGTTCAGCAGTCAGGAAATCACTTACGGCTTCAGCAATGTAATCATCTACATGAAAGTAATGGGCAAAGGCAACGATGTAAATAATTAATAAAATTAACCGGACAAAATTACGCCATTTGTCCCAGGCAATTTTTGAATCCGAAGTATGTACCCTCTTAAAATAAGGCCGTGTCTTGAGAAAATCAATCAGATGATCCATCCAGAAACCAATGTACAGTATCACCATCCCCAGGGCGATCGTATCACCGGTACTTTCGATGAAAATTTTTGCCAGGAATTTTCTGTCGAAAAAATATAGCACCAGGGAGATTACAATAACTGATTTCAGCAACCACAGGAGCCCAGTAGCAATTTTCCAGCGCGGATTGAAAATTCTGAATTGTCTCTTATTGAATAAAAACAGCAGGAAAATAGCCGCCCCTCCCATGTAAATAACGGCCACCAGCCAGCCCGGCACAAGAGGTATATAAAAACTGGAACAACGAATTACCAGGAATGAAATAAAGAATACGAAGTAGGCAATATACTGTTCCCGAAAGGGCGGATGAAGGAGAATAAATAAAAAGGGCCTATAAGCCAGCACCAGCATAAAATCGTAGATCAGCGTAGTGGTCGGCGGAAATACGACGGGAAAAAGAAGAAACCCGAGCATGCATGCAGTGGCAATTGGCGTCGCATACAGTACCTTGAATTCTTTTTCACTATCCCTACTCTTGATAAATCGAAGAAGCAGAAAAATCCCTGTCAGAATAATTATAAAAAAGAATGTGTTGAACGGGTTATCCGGGAAAAAACTAAAAATACGCCACACAGTATCACGTATCCTTGTCTCTGAATTGGTATCAAAACGTAGACTAGTCGTGTCCCGTGCAAGAAGCCGGTCCCAATACCTTGAACGATAGTCCTTCACCATGTTCAGTATTTTCAGAACACTGACATCATCTTCAGAAAGGTTAATCTGCAGAGTAAGGATTTCTTCCTGACGAGCATTGAGTAAATCACGGGTTGACTTCAATTGTTCCTGAACATTGTACATGTGATCCTTATATAGTTCGTTCAGGAGATTTTTATTACTTGCAATGGAATCCATTTCAATAATGGCTGTATCAACCATCTTCTGGAATCCTGAAATCTTTTCTCCCATAGCAACGACCTCTGCCTGCCATCCATTGAGTCGTTCATCCAGGCGCTCGAGAATGAGAATGAAGTCCTGTAACCGGTTAATCCCGGCCCCGTTGAGCTGATCAGTGCTCACCTGCACATAGCGCTCCAGTTGCTGCCGGAATGATTCGTAGTCGTTATTTATAATCACCAGGCGGTTTTCACGATTCAGTTCACTCGAAATTTCCACAAGGTCACGCGCAACCTGCTCGATACGGCGAATGGCCTGTGTCTCATCAATTGGTGCTACCTCCTCGACAACTGTGGAGTCTCCCTGGGCATACAGTCCGGTTGTTCCACTGAGCAGCAGAAGAAAAAAACTGAAAGCGAAACAACAATTTTTAATCATTCCAATAAATAAAGGAGAATATCGTGTCCTATGATCCATTTAGAAATGGAAAATAGAACAATTCTATGAATTATCCATCTTGCCTTTTAAAAACTGGCTTTTAGTCCGATACTAACGGTTCTTCCGCGGACATTGTACCCATAAACTTCCTCATATTTCTCGTCCAGTAAATTCTGCAGGTTCATGAAAACACTCCATGTATTATTTGGCTGGAAGTCAATGTAAACGTCCAGCAGGGAATACGGATCAAGCCGTACGGTGTTGGTGGTAAATGAGGACAAATTGAAAAAGCGGTCATCCCGGACACCGTAATACCGGTACTGAATTTGTACCGAGAGGGCATCACTCAGCTGCCAGTCTGCCGAAGCGCCGAGGGCATGTCGCGGTTTTCGAATGAGATCGTTATAGGTCGAATCCCCTTCTGATGTCTGCGTAGTAACTTCTCCGTCCATCAGTGCGTAGTATCCTGAAAGACGTAGTTCAGGAGTTATTCGTACAGTCGGTTCCAGTTCGATACCGATCACATCCTGCTGGTCAACATTCTCATACCGCGAGGTATAAATAATCATGTTATCAATGGTCCGGTCAAACACCACCAGCCGAAAATCCAACCCGGGCACTACGTACTGAAACCCCGCCTCGTAACTGATACTTTGTTCGGGTCTTAGATCCGGATTGGGACCAAACTGACCAAATAGCTGTGTCAGAGTGGGTGCCTTAAAACCGGACCCAATATTGACAAACACTTTCCAGCGCCCTGCTCTCCAATACGGATTCAGTGAGAATGTTGCATTGCTCCCGTATTCGGAATGACGGTTAAACCGAAAGCCGCCTTCCACACCAAATTGCCGGCCCGTATAATGCAGGGAAGTATACGGACTCATCAGTGACATGGAAGGAATATCTTGCTCATCCATGGTCATATGCTGCAGGCTGAAGCCGGTGATCCAGTCCAGGTCCGCA
>CAYGOW010000327.1:0-4553 GCA_964351425.1 uncultured Roseivirgaceae bacterium | reverse complement strand
ATGATCCGCTTCGAGGAAACCAATGGCCAGGTCACCGGGATGACCGGCCTGCGAAGTGGCACTACCATGAAGAAAGTACAGTGAAATCAGAAATCCCGAAGGCGATTCTCAGAAGAATAATGCACCATTTAACCATAGGATATATTTCGTAACTTGTGCTACTTCGCTTACATGACGCACTATCGAAAGCTTCCATCATGTCCAGAACGATTGACTCATCTTTGCTCTTGCTGCTGCTGTTTTTGTGTGGGCCAGTGCTGGCCCAAAGTACGGTGAGTGGGACATTACAAGATGAGACGCAGAAACCAGTTCCGTACGCAACGATCGTATTACTCAATTCGGATTCCGTGGTCATCAGGAATACACAGTCCGGGCCGGACGGATCATTCTCCCTTACCCAAATCCGCGGGGGAACATACCGCCTTGCCATACAGAATCTCCAGTATGAGTTGCTGATCATCGCGATTGAAATTGATGGAATTCAATCCTTACCCCTTGGAAATATTGCACTATCAACCAGGACCGAAGAACTTGACGAAGTGATTATTGAAGCGGAGAAGCCATTGTACGAGGTAAAGCCGGGCATGACTATTTTTAACATTGCCAGTGACCCGAGCAATATGGGGAATGATGGCCTGACGCTGCTTGGGAAAGCCCCGGGTATCATTATAGACCCGGATAATAATATCGTATTCCAGGGGCGGACGGGTGTTCGTGTATTTATCAATGGTCGTCCGTCCCGCTTGTCTGGGGATGACCTGGCCGCTATGCTTATGGGCCTTCAGGCAGATGATATCGAATCGGTCGAACTCATCACCAACCCTCCTGCAAAATATGAAGCAGAAGGAGGCAATGGCATTATCAACATTATTATCAGGGAATCGACCGATGCCGGCTTAAATGGCTCCGTGTACGGAAACTTTACAAAAGGCACCTACCTTCGCTACAATAGCGGGTTAAGTTTTAATTACCGGAAAGGAAAAGTCAATCTGTATTCCAACCTCAATTACACCAATAATGAGACCCAGGATGATTATTTCGACTACAAACTTCAAAATGGGTACCGTATTGACATGGAAAACCCGGCCAAAAATAAACTGGAATCGATAGGATTCATGGCCGGGCTGGATTATAACATTTCTGAGCAACACACCCTCGCGGTATTGGTCACCGGCAATAACAGCCAGCGGGATGTTAATGGTGAAAGCACCAGTAATATAGCCCTGATCGCGGATAATGAATTGATAGAAATCCTTTACGCGCAGACCATTCAGGATTTTAAATCCCGCAATTGGCAGTACAACCTGAATTATTCCTTTGATCCGAACGAGAATTTTAACCTGAGTACGGATCTGAACTTCGGTACATTCACCAATCGCGGCAACTCATTCCAACCCAACACCTATTATGAGCCCGATGGCATCACGGTTATTCGCGACAACGACTTCCTGGATAAGCGGGACACTGACATTAATATATTCGCCGGGAAAATAGACGCGGAAAAATCGATGGGGCAGCTCTCCCTGTCGGGCGGTGTCAAGGTTTCACTGATTGAAACCATCAATGATTTTACACTTTTTGATCTGGAGAATGATCCGCCAACACCGGACCCCGATAACTCGAATACCTTCACCTATACGGAAGATGTGCTGGCCGCCTATGCCCAGGTGTCGTCCGAATTGGGTCTGCGATGGCGATATGACCTGGGGATCAGGTACGAATACACGTTTTCAGAGGGCATTCTTAAAAGTCAGCAAGACGTGGAAAATAATCGGGTAAAGCGATCCTATGGAAATATATTCCCGACCATTGGCCTGACTTATGAAGATAAAGACCGTGAACTCATGCTGTCTGTGAGTTACGGAAAACGGGTTGCCCGGCCCAATTATCAAAACCTCAATCCGTTTGAATACCGTTTAAGTGAACTGTCAATCCTGCGCGGCAATCCCTTTCTGCTTCCCTCCTTCACCAACCAGTACCAGGTCGCCTATTCGGTAAAAAACCGGTTGACCGGCACTATTGGGTACAGCAAACAGACCGATTACGCAGCAGAAATTCTCCAGATAGTGGATGAAACAGTCACCATTCTCCAGCCTGAAAACATGCAGGATATTGATGGTTTCTTCACCACCATCAGCTACCCGATCGAAATTTTACCCCTGTGGGATATCAGGATGACCGGATCCTACAATTACTCAAAATTCTCCGGAGAATTTGAAACAACAAGCGTCGACCTGGAGGCACATGTGTATACGTTTATGGTGTTGAATAATATTAAACTTACTGACAATTTCAGAGCGAATATCAATTTCATGTACAATAGCCCATGGGTCTGGCGGGGCTCCATCGACATTGCCGAATTCTATAATTTAAGTTTTGGACTGACTCATGACTTCTTCAATAAGACCCTGCAACTACGTATCACCGGAACCGATATTCTAAATACGGCCAGTGATTTTAATTATATCGGAGATTATGGAGATTTATACGTGGATGGCATATGGTCGGGTGACATGAGCCGCTTTGGAGCCGGCCTCACCTGGAAATTTGGCAACCAGCAGTTAAAGGAACGAAAAGCGCGCCGTACCGCCATTGAAGAGGAAATGAACCGCGTGGAGTAATTCCTGCCCTTCCTGTCATCCCTGCCTTTGCCGGCTTCGGCCTGCAAAGCTTTAGCGGAGCAGGGCAGGCAGGCTGGGGTCCGCCGCAAGCGGAAACCCGGGATCTCTTTTTCATAGTAACGGGATCCCGGATCAATCGCTTTGGCGATTGTCCAGGATGACAGGTGGAGTGAGCCCCAGGATGATCATAATTAAAAAAATCCCTCCCCTCTGCAACCCTTATAAAAAATCTCCGTTTATTTGCTTAACAAAATATAAGGTTATAAGATGTCAAAAGAATTTCTAGGAGAATTTGAAGAGGTCATACTCACCATGGTCGCCGCCCTGCAGCAGGAAGCTTACGGAGCCATGATCACGGAAGAAATCGAAAACCGCCTCGACCGTTCGGTCAAGCTCAGTGCGGTCCATGTTACCCTATACCGCCTGCAGGACAAGGGCCTGATTGACTCCCACATGGGAGGCGGCACCAGCGAACGCGGCGGGCGCCGTAAGCGGCTGTACACGGTTACGGATGCCGGCATGGCGATGCTACGGGACATACAAGAGAAACGCCTTACGCTTTGGAAAATGGTTCCCCAGCTTAAATTGTCTGACTCATGAGCGGAAAACCCATTCAAGAACTCCCCGGACTGATTCGCTGGTTCCTTCGGCTCGTCTGTCCTGAAATGCTCTTCGAAGAAATAGAAGGCGACCTGATTCAGCGCTATAACTACAGCATACAAAAAAAGGGGGCTTTCCGCGCCCGCTTCGGCCTTTTCTGGAATACCCTTTGGTATGTCCGGCCGGGAATCTTATTTCGTAACCGTATCCGATCGCTTCTATCGGTCGAACTCATGCTGAACTACGTCAAAACGACCAGTCGTGTCATGTTGCGCAACAAGATGTTCACGTTTATCAATGTATCCGGACTTACCCTGGGCATAACGGGTGCTGTTCTCCTGTTCATCATGATCGAAGATCAACTTTCATTTGACAAATTCCACCCGGATGCCGAGCGGATTTACACCGGGTACAATCGTACCACGATAGATGGGAATATTCAATGCTGGGGGTCCACACCCCGTATCCTTGCGCCTACCTTGCGTGAAGAATATCCCGGGGTGGAACAGGCCATCAGTGTGGCGCAATGGGGAAGCCCCTACCTGCTTAAGTCGGAAAAAGAGAAACTGACCAATGATCAGGGTATTTTTACAGAACCAGGATTTCTTCAGATATTTGATTTTCCACTGTTGCACGGTGATCCATCGCGCGCGCTGGAATCTCCCACCTCCATTGTACTAAGCAGGGAACTGGCAAAACAGCTTTTCTTTGACGGCAACGCCCTCGGCGAGACGATAACTATTTCTGATTCCGGCTATGACTTTGATTTTACTGTTACAGGAATCCTGGAAGATCTCCCGGGCAACACTATGTTTCGTTTTGATTATATCCTCCCCTTCTCTTTTCTGGAGAATCTGGAGGGCCGCGAGGAGAACTGGCTGAATAACTCAGTGTACACGTTCGTTAAACTGGATGAATCGACCTCCCTGGAAAGCATGAATGAGAGCCTGGCAGGCATTATTCACCGACGCACAAATGATCTGAAAGACCCTGAAATATTCCTGTATCCATTTACGCGGATGCACCTGTATGGCCAGTTTGAAAATGGCGTGGAATCCGAAGGCCGGATGAAGATTCAAAAAATGATCATCCTACTGGGTATTCTCCTGCTGGTTATTGCCTCGATCAATTTTATCAACCTGAGCACGGCCCGCGCAGCGCAACGCGCCAGGGAAATCGGAGTTCGAAAGGTGAATGGGGCGCCGCGATCGGCTCTCATTGCTCAGTTTCTTACAGAATCCCATATTCTTACCCTGATTGCATTTACGATTGGAATATTTCTTGTCTATTTCCTTCTGCCTGGTTTCAACAGCCTTTTCAATAAGCAGCTGG
>CAYGOW010000326.1:0-4571 GCA_964351425.1 uncultured Roseivirgaceae bacterium | reverse complement strand
ACACCGCTTCGGAAATATTAATGGAGGCTCTTATGAGTTTTTTGGCCTGGATCAATCTAATATTCGTCTTGCCCTTGAATATGGTTTTACGGATAGGTTATATGTAGGACTCGGTAGAAGTTCGTTCGAGAAAACATTTGACGGGTTTGTAAAATATCGCCTTATCCGACAGCGTACAGGTAATAATCCTTTCCCATTTTCCGTTACATGGTTTAATTCAGTCACCATAGAAACGCTTAAAGTCCAGGGAGTGGAGAAGGATTTCGCAGACAAGCTCGCATATACCTTTCAATTATTGGTGGCCAGTAAATTAAATGAAACGATTTCACTGCAATTAATGCCTACATACATCCATTACAATACAATTGCTGAAGATGAATTGAGAAACGGATTGTTCGCTTTGGGTGCTGGTGGGCGCATTAAGCTTACAAAACGAGTGGCGTTGAACTTAGAGTATTATTATCAATTCCAGGATTTCCGGGAAGATACATTTAATTCACTAGCCATTGGATTTGATATTGAAACCGGAGGGCATGTCTTTCAGGTCCATGTTACCAATAGCAGGGCGATGATTGAGAAGGGTTTTATTACTGAGACAACGGGAGACTTTTTTGATGGAGACATCAGGTTAGGCTTCAATATTACCCGCGCATTTCAACTGAAAAAAAAGTAATCAATTTGTTGTAAATTGGTATGTATTCAAATATAGCGTTGAAAATCGACTCGTTGGATAAAACTAATTGTGTCCATTGAATGAATCTGACCGGTCATGCGCAAGTTCTCATTGGGTAACTGCGTTGTTTTGTTTAACAAAAAAGCCATTAAGTTGAACAAAAAACGGCTATACCGGTTGTAATTAAAAAAGAAAATGGAAAACAATACACAAACATGGCCAGATTTGGCTATCGGACTTTACGACAAACTAACAGGAAGAAATGCCACTATTACCTATGATTTTGATGATTTTGGCATTGAGGTGCCAAGAGCGGTAGGATCCGAGGAGACAACTCAGTGGAAAATAAATGGAAAATTGAAAATATCCACTGCAAACCAAGAATAATATAAACAAACCTCATGTTCAGCATGGGGTTTTTTACACTATGAAAAAAATAATTGCAGAAGGCGAATTAAACATAACCCGGGGGACCACAGATATTCGATTGGCAGCAGGGAATAACAGAATGATTCTCGAAGTGTCGTATCCTGAAAAACGTATGCCGTTATACTTACTTCGACGTGCCATGGGATACCGGTCTTTTCTAACCCACCTCGATATGCCCGTTTATGTTTATGTAAATCGCTCCAAGATTGTTAAATTGAATGGAAACAAGTTTTGGATATACCGCCCATTTAAATTGATGGCCTGGTTATTCCGGAATACTTTTACATAATTTAACCACTTGGCATTATGAAGGCATTATCAAGACGGGACTTTCTCGCTATAGGTTCTGGTTTAACGTTAACGGCATCTGCCTTCCCATCCATTCTCATACCCACTCAAAAAAAGAAGCTTGGCGTTGCCTTGGTTGGACTTGGCTATTACAGCACAGACTTGCTTGCACCCGCTCTGCAACTCACCGAACATTGTTACCTGGCGGGTATTGTGACCGGCAGTCCAGGAAAAATTAAACCATGGCAGGAGAAATATTCCATTCCGGACAAGAATGTTTATAGTTATGAGAATATGCATACCGTTGCCAATAATCCGGATATTGATGTCATCTATATCGTTTTGCCCACCGGATTGCATGCGCAATACAGCGTAATGGCGGCGAATGCCGGCAAGCATGTCTGGTGTGAAAAACCAATGGCCCGAACGGAGGCTGAATGTCAATCCATCATAGATGCCTGTGCCAAAAATAAGGTAAAACTTTCCATTGGCTACCGCATGCAGCATGAGCCAAATACGAGAACTATCATGTCCTGGGCTACGGAAAAACCCTATGGTGATATTCAGATGGTTCAAGCCGCAGCCGGCTATGTGGATAACCGTAAGGATCACTGGAAGATGAAAAAGGCAATGGGAGGGGGAGCCATGTATGACATGGGCGTATATCCTTTAAATGCCTGTCGTTACGCTACAGGATTGGAGCCGGTAGCCGTCACCGCAAGACATGTCATTGACCGTCCTGAAATTTTCAATGAGGTCGATGAAACTACGTATTTTACCCTGGAGTTTCCGGGGGGAATACAAGCTGAGGGAATTACAAGTCTTGGCAGGAACATGAACAGGCTTCATGTGGATTGTGAAAAAGGGTGGTATGAATTATCCCCGTTTCAGGCGTATTCCGGCATTCAGGGTGAAACGAGTGACGGAAAAATGCTCAATAAATCAATTCCAAATCAGCAAGCCAGGCAAATGGACGATGATTCCCTGGCAATTCTTTCCAATAAAGCAGTCATGGTACCCGGAGAAGAAGGGTTACGCGACATTCGTATTGTGGAAGCAATTTATAAATCTGCGGCCTCCGGAAAACGCGTTCTGCTGTAGTTTCTGATTAACAGCCTGGAAAATTCATACTTGATTTATTTGAGGAATTTAAGTACATTATTTATTCCTCCAAATAATACATGTATGGTTAAAAGTTATCGAGGCGTGGCTATGGCTCCGCCGAAAAAAGAATTTCAAGCAGTTCGTGTCGAGGACTATATGACGCGAAAACTTATTACATTTCATCCTGACCAGACAATGGACCAGGTAATTAAAGTACTGACTACAAAGAAGATTTCAGGTGGTCCTGTTGTTGATGAGAATCAAAACCTCATTGGAATAATTTCTGAAGGAGACTGTCTAAAAGAAGTCGTTAGGGGTAAATACACAAATACCCCGTCTTTATCAGGCAAGGTGAGTGAGCATATGACCAGAAATGTAAAGACCATTGATCCAGAAATGAATATTTTCGACGTGGCCAAACTTTTTCTGGAAGCCAAATTGCGGAGATTTCCTGTCATACGGGATGGCAAGTTATTGGGCCAGATCAGTCAGCGTGATGTCATGCGTGCCTGTTCAAATTTGAAAAACTCCACCTGGTAATTAAAGAAGCCCATTCTGCCATAAGGTGCAATTGTCGCCCGTGGTATTTTTATCTCACAGGATTACTAGTAGATTTGTTTTGTATGAGAATCCTGTTTTGTATACTGGTGTTTTTCAGTAGCGCATCTGCTCTTAGTGCCCAATCTTATTTTGATACGAATGGTATTCCTAATTTGCCATCCCTTCAATCAGGTAGTCCGGAACAAGTCGGTATTTCTTCGGATTCGTTATATGCAGGTATCGAACGCATTGTACTGGAAGCAATTGATTCGGGTGCCTTTCCCGGCTGTCAGATTCTCCTGGCAAAGGATGGCATCGTCTTCTATGAGAAGGCTTTTGGCTATCATACCTATGCCAATGAAATACCGGTTAACATTGATGATTTATATGACCTTGCCTCGGTAACGAAAACTACAGCAGCCACCTTGTCATTGATGGAGTTGTATGACAAAGGTATTTTTTCACCTGACGCCACGTTTGGAGAAATATTCCCTGAATTCCAGCATTCAAATAAAGCCAACTTGTCCATGCGTGAGGTCCTGGCTCATCAGGCGGGTCTCAGACCCTGGATTCCGTACTGGTCAGAGTCTCAGCGAAAAAACGGCAGCTTCAAATGGAATACGGTTTCATCTGATTCCTCTGCACGATTTCCTTATCGTTTATCAGACTCAGATCTCTTCCTTCACCGGAATTACAAGAACCGAAAAATTTATCCAATGATCCGCAAAACTAAAGTGAATGCGGAAAAGGAATATGTTTACTCCGGATTGGCCTTTTATCTAATTCCGGAGTATGTGCGCAGGATGTCTACCTATCCGTTTGATACCTTTTTACGTGTACACTTTTATGACCCCCTCGGAGCCGAAACACTTTGTTTTAACCCTGCAGAAAAATTCACTTTATCACGGATTGTTCCGACCGAAGTGGATACCTTTTTCCGAATGGATACTTTGCACGGCGTCGTACATGATGAAGGGGCTGCCATGATGCGCGGCGTGTCAGGCAATGCGGGCTTATTCTCCACTTCCCGGGATCTGGCAAAAGTGTACCAGATGTTATTAAACGGGGGCTCGTATCATTATCGACAATTTCTAAAAGAAGAAACAGTTCAGGAGTTCACCCGATGCCAGTTTTGTGCCTCTGGAAATCGTCGGGGACTTGGTTTTGATAAACCGCTGATTGAATACGATTCAACAAGAAGCAGCGTGGCCAAGGATGCCAGTCCTGCAAGCTTCGGACACACGGGATATACAGGCACCTTGGTTTGGGCCGACCCGGCAAATGATTTGCTCTTTGTTTTTCTTTCCAACAGGGTGCATCCAACACGTGCCAACAGTAAAATTTACAGCTTGAACGTCCGACCCAGAATTCATAACCTGGTATATGAATTACTAAAAGCAGGTGAGACCAAAACAGCACCATAATCATGGCACATCACTGTTCGACCGGCAAAAGATGCTATGACAGCCTGGAACTGGCAAGGGAAGGATTAATTGGCCTGCGCGCAAACAACAGCTACGGTCCCACGGAAGGACCA
>CAYGOW010000325.1:0-4578 GCA_964351425.1 uncultured Roseivirgaceae bacterium | reverse complement strand
CTGATGAAAATCGACGGTAAAATTGTCGAGCGACCTCAGCACATGCTGATGCGCGTTGCAGTGGGTATCCACATGGACGACATTGATTCGGTGCTCGAGACCTATAATTTATTATCAGAAAAATGGTTTACGCACGCAACACCGACCTTGTTTAATGCGGCAACGCCTAAACCACAATTATCATCGTGCTTCCTGCTGACCATGAAGGATGACAGCATAGACGGAATCTATGATACACTGAAACAATGTGCGAAAATTTCTCAGTCCGCAGGGGGTATCGGGCTGAGTATTCACAATGTTCGTGCAACAGGTTCATACATTAAAGGAACTGGTGGAGTTTCAAATGGTATTGTACCGATGTTGCGTAATTTCGATATGACTGCGAGATATGTTGACCAGGGTGGAGGAAAAAGAAAGGGTAGTTTTGCTATTTATCTGGAGCCATGGCACGCCGATATATTCGATTTTCTGGAATTGAAAAAGAACCATGGTAAAGAAGAGCTTCGTGCGCGAGATTTATTCTATGCGTTGTGGATATCCGATCTCTTCATGAAACGCGTGGAGAATAATGAGATGTGGTCGCTTTTCTGTCCGAACGAAGCACCCGGCCTGGCTGAATGCTATGGGGAGGAATTCGAACGTCTGTATACCAAATATGAGAAAGAGGGTAAATTCAGAAAGCAGGTAAAAGCACAGGACTTATGGTTTGAGGTGCTCGAAGCACAGATTGAAACGGGAACACCGTACATGCTGTATAAAGATGCCGCTAATAAAAAATCGAACCAGAAAAACCTCGGTATCATTAAGTCCAGTAACCTGTGTACAGAGATCATGGAGTATACCAGCCCTGAAGAGGTGGCGGTATGTAACCTGGCGTCTATCGCCCTTCCTAAATTTGTATCAGAAGACGGGACATTTGATCACGACAGACTCTATGAAATCACTAAAGTGATTACGAAGAACCTGAACAAGGTGATTGATATCAATTATTATCCAGTACCTGAGGCAAGGAACTCGAACATGAAACACCGTCCAATCGGTATTGGTATTCAGGGTCTTGCAGATACGTTTATCCTATTGCGCATGCCTTTTGATTCGGAAGAAGCACGAGGTTTGAACAAGGATATCTTTGAAACAATTTATTATGCATCGATGGAAGCTTCCATGGAACTTGCCAAGCAAGATGGTCCATACGAAACGTTCAAAGGTTCACCGGTTTCAAAAGGTATTTTCCAGTTTGATATGTGGGGCGTGACTCCTGAATCAGGTCGTTGGAACTGGGATAAATTAAAGAAGGAAGTGAAAAAGAACGGTGTCCGCAATTCATTACTGGTTGCGCCGATGCCCACTGCTTCAACGTCTCAGATTCTTGGTAACAACGAATGTTTCGAGCCATATACGTCTAATATTTACACGCGACGTACCCTTTCCGGTGAGTTCATCGTAGTTAATAAACACTTACTGAAGGACCTCATCGAATTGGGCCTTTGGGATGACAGCATGAAAAATCGTCTGATAGAGGCGAACGGCTCCATCCAAAATATGCCGGAGATTCCTCAGCACATCAAAGATCTTTATAAAACGGTCTGGGAGATCTCTCAGAAAGGGATCATTGACATGGCTGCAGATCGTGGAGCTTATATCTGTCAGAGCCAGAGTATGAATGTTCATATTCAGGATCCGAATTTCGGAAAACTAACATCAATGCACTTCTATGCCTGGAAAAGCGGATTAAAAACAGGAATGTATTACCTCCGTTCGAAAGCAGCGACATCAGCCATCCAGTTTACTGTGGAAAAAACGACTTCAAAAAATCCTGAGAAAGAGCAGGTGAAAATTGAAGATCAAAACCGCGCGGATATGGTATGTTCACTGGATAATCCAGATGAATGTGAAGCGTGTGGAAGCTGATATTTTTTAATAATGTGTTTGATCACCGACCCTGCAGTAATTACTGCAGGGTTTTTTTATGCCATTAACCACGTATTTTATTGGTGGATTTACTTATATCTGCTACTTTTACTCTCCTATTGTAAAATGAATAGCTCTTCAGCAGCATACCGCCCCACGTGTACGACATCAACCCTGATGATGGGCGGAATGATTACCATTATGATTACCCCATTGCGGGGTAGATAATAACATATAGCCATTCCGGGCACCGGGCCCACCTATTTAAATCATTATTTAATTATACTCCTTCCATTGCTATGCATGTGTTAAAGTTTGGAGGCACCTCCGTCGCTTCTGCAAAAAATATTCGACTTGTTCAGGACATCATTAATGAACGTGCCCAGGGGAAACTTCCTGTTTCCGTCGTTGTATCGGCTTTGGGTGGCATTACCAGCCAGCTCATAGAATGCGGCCAACGGGCTGCGTCCGGTGATGACCAATACTTACCGATCCTTAAAGAGATCGGTAACCGTCATATTCAAACCGTTAAGGAACTCATCCATCTCAAGAGTCAGGGGAAAACACTCAGTGAAGTGCGTATCATGCTCAACGAGCTGGAAGATATATTTCGAGGAATATACCTGATCCGTGAACTAAGCCTGAAGACATCCGATCGAATTCAGGGCTTTGGAGAGCTGCTTTCTTCACTCATTATTGAGGCTTACTTTGAAGATCAGGGGATGAACGTATCGCGCATAAATCCGTATGACTTCATTATTACAAACGACCGGTTCGGACGCGCACAGGTGGATAAGAAAAAGACGGAAGCTAATATTCGTAAAAAACTGAAAGAGCTCTCGGGTATTATAATCATTCCGGGTTTTGTGTCGGCAACGGAAAAAGGAGATCCCACAACACTGGGCAGAGGTGGTTCGGATTACACAGCAGCCCTTATCGCCGCTGCAGTTTCAGCTAAAAAACTGGAGATCTGGACAGATGTAAGTGGAATGATGACAGCCGATCCGAGGGAGGTATCGTCGGCCTATGTCATTGAAGAACTTGCCTACGAGGAAGCCATGGAACTCACACATTTTGGGGCCAAAGTAGTATATCCACCTTCCATTATTCCGGTACTGGAAAAGAAAATACCCATACTCATCAAGAATACATTTAAACGGAAAGATCCGGGTACGCTCATTACTGCCAATCCGGAACAGCAACCCGACCGGTTAATCAGGGGCTTATCAAGCATAAAGAATATTGCGCTCCTCAATTTAACCGGAGGGGGTATGATTGGTGTTCCTGATTTTTCCCATCGCTTCTTTCGTGCGTTATCAGCCGCACGCATCAATGTTGTAATGATCACGCAGGCCAGTTCTGAACATTCCATTTGTGTAGGAATCGCACAGGAAGATGTCCCGGAAGCCAAGGAAGCTGTAGAGGAAGAATTCCAGCTGGAACTGTCGGCACGACGAATTGATCCTCTGGAAATTGAAGACAATCTTGCTATAGTTGCCCTCGTAGGTTCCAATATGAAGCATCAGGTCGGTGTAAGCGGACGAATGTTCAGCACACTGGGCAGCAATGGTGTAAATATTAAAGCGATTGCCCAGGGCTCGAGTGAACGAAACATATCCATTGTAATTGATTCCACAGAGGTTAAAAAAACCCTTAACTGTCTTCACGAAAGTTTCTTCCTGTCGGATAAGAAAAAATTAAACCTCTTCATTATTGGTGTGGGTAATGTCGGCAAAGCTTTTATCGGGCAAATAAAGAAACAGAAAAAATACCTGTCCAAATATCATCACGTCAATCTCGTTGTGGCGGCTGTTGCTAACAGCAAAAAGATGTATTTCAACGAACAGGGGATCAACCTGAGTAACTGGGAAAATGACCTGCCTGAAAAAGGCACAAAAATGAACCTGGGGAAATTCCTGAAAACCATGGATGAAATGAACCTGCGTAATAGCATTTTCATTGATAATACCGCCAATGAAGAAGTTGCCTCTTGCTATCAGGATGTTCTTAAAATGAGTATATCTGTGGTCACACCTAACAAAATTGCCTGTACCCAGTCCATTGAATCATTCATAGACCTCAAAAAAATCTCGCTGCGCTACAAAGCCAAATTTCTTTACGAAACCAACGTAGGTGCCGGCTTACCGGTCCTGAGTACATTAAGTGATCTTATTAAAAGTGGCGATGAGGTTCAGCGTATTGAAGCCGTATTATCAGGAAGTCTTAACTTTATTTTCAATAATTATAATGGCACCGAATCCTTTGCAAGCATCGTGGGCCAGGCCATGGCCGAAGGGTTTACCGAACCTGATCCCCGCATAGATCTCAGCGGCATTGATGTCAAGCGAAAGATATTGATACTTATCCGGGATAGTGTCGTAGATATGGAGATGGATGATATTAAAACCGTCGGGTTCATACCGGAAGAATGCATGAAAGCGGCAAACGTAAAGCAATTTTTAAGCCGTCTGGAGCAGCACGAGGATCATTTCAAAAAGATGTATGAGAAAGCCGCCAAAGCGAATAAAAAACTGAAATACGTTGCAACCTATAATCGCGGTAAAGCGGAAACCGGTATCCGGCTGATCGATAGCAGTCATCCATTTTATCATCTCGAAGGAAAAGACAACATCGTAACGTTCAATACAAGGCGTTATCCGGAGCAAC
>CAYGOW010000324.1:4252-4579 GCA_964351425.1 uncultured Roseivirgaceae bacterium | reverse complement strand
AAATCATACCATCCGGTAACGTGAAGAATGGGAATAGTGATGCGATCAATATGCTTAATATTTACCTTATCCCAATACGTGTCTTCCACCTGATGGTTGATCAAATAGTTCCAGAAAACCCCGGCATAGGCATTTTGCTTTAAGGAATTGTCCAATGGCAGATTTCTGGCAAGCTGATCCATAGTGAAGCCAGAAGCATACGGGGGAAAATTAAATCCATTATTGTGCGTAAAGGCTATCGTCCAGGGTAAAAGAGCCGTCGTATGAAAGGCCCCTCCGGGAAATATGACATCATAGAGATTGACAGGCCCGGAATTATTAACAATA
>CAYGOW010000324.1:2017-4242 GCA_964351425.1 uncultured Roseivirgaceae bacterium | reverse complement strand
CAGGGTCTCCAATCCATCCTGTTCCTCGTCTATCCACGCCCTGAATTGTCCGGAAGACCTGACCCGACCCCGCACATCCTGTACAACGAATACATAACCATGTAGATTCATCAAAGGCCCGAATTTCCGTTGACTTTTATCATAGGGAGTCCTCATCAGAATTACCGGAAAGGGCCCCTCTCCTTCCGGGATAAATATATCCGTTGCAAGAGAATCGCCATTGCTCATGACGACGAATTGGTTCAACAGTGTTTCCTGAGCTGACACAACGTGTAAGGAGCATAGGAATAACCCGAGAATGTAAGCAATTTTTTTCATGACGTTTGTTGTTTTTTGATTCAAACATAGTCCTGAAATATTCGGAGCAAAACTATCTGAAATGAAATGAGGTGATTGAAGCCTTTTTTGGGGTAAATGTATGCCTCAGGTTATTTTAAGCTCCTTTTTTGTGGTGAAGAACTAGTAAAATGTGGTGAATTACACGCTCATAAAAGGTCCTGAAGCGCTGATTTATACTTACGGGAAACGGGTATTTTGAAGTCATGACCGCTGGCTTCAAGTTGTAGCTGGTAGCGGCCGGATGAAGATTCGAAGGACTTGAAATATTTTAAATTGACGAGGTAGGACCTATGCACCTTTTTAAAAGAGGGGTCTTTTTTTCTGAGCAACTGGTCCATACTGGTCAACGTGGATCGATAAATTTCTTTTGTGATTCCCTGTTGATCATTCAGCGAATAAATATCCAAATGGTTGTCATCCGCTTGAATGTAGATCACCTGTTGCAAGTTGATAACCAAGGCATTTTTTCCCTCGCCCAATTGGAGCTGATGTTCCTTTAATTCAAGTTCATTGCCTGAGAATACTGATTTCAGATAAATGGATTTCGCATAATTTGCGAAGGGCAGATACACCAGAAAAAATATAAGCAGGCAGGCAAATATAAGCTGTAAATACTCCAGGAAATCAATGCAGATCCAATCACAGGCATAGCCTCTGTACAGGTAAATTGCATGAATTATGAGTACAAGCTTTATCAGCCAACCCAACAGATCAAGCTCGACCCGCTCCCGTTGCTTTTCTTTTAATGCCAGATCAATTGCTATATCAACCAGAAATATAATCACAAACCATAGAGCACTTCTAGGGAGAAGCCAGAGTAATAAGGGGAAAAAGTAATCGTCATTAATACCAAAGGGCTGGGCGATGGAGAGAAATAACCAGAAGAATAGGAAAAGAACAAGACTAAAAAGGTGCTTATTTCTTTTTTTGTAGTAGAACCAATGAAAGTACTTGTGAAGGGATTTCAAGTGAGAATGGATTTTAAAGACCGCTTAACGTTAATTTCCGCATAATAAAGGACACTTCCTTTCTACTGTATTCTGCTAATTACAATGGAAGTTGAAGATAATAAATTGATTGTAATTCACTTTATTAAATGAGCCCTTCTTACATCGCCAATTATATCCGAGAGCTTAATGTGTTCTGTTTCTGTGTGATGTGAATAAGACTAAATTTTTGTAATATGATCAAATCACCAAAATAGCACACTATGATAGTGAGAATATGGCATGGATATACGACAATGGAAAATGCTGATGTCTATGAAGATTTATTGAAATCTGAAATTTTCCCGGAAATCGAAAGCAAGAAAATTAAAGGGTACAAAAGAATTCACCTGTTACGCCGCACGTTGAAAAATGAGGTAGAATTTACAACCATCATGTGGTTTGATTCCTTAGATTCAGTTGTTGAGTTTGTAGGTGCGGATTACGAAACGGTCTATGTTCCTGATAAAGCGAGAAAAGTATTATCAAGATTTGATCAAAAATCAGTGCATTGTGAATTGAGGGAGACCCTTGATTACTCGTTTTAGACAACGTGAAACGGCGGCCTGAGCAATACAAAGGATTTGGGATTTCAGGAACTACGGCCGATGTTCTTCCAATAGCAATTTTACAGCCCGGTAGGCTGAGCTAATTGCTCCTTCCATATAGCCAGGGTTTGTTGGGGACGTCTCCGCCCCGGCAAAGTACAAATGATGATCGAAGTGTGGCTGCAGGTAAAAGGAATGACCGTTATTTTGGTGAGGCATCAATCCGGCATTATAGTTTTGATGATGTTCGTCAACAAAATAGTCCGACCACAAAAAGTCATCATATCCTAAAATATTCTCCTGGTCAATGCCAAATAGTTGGTTTAATTCCCGGAAGACGCCCTCTTTTCTT
>CAYGOW010000324.1:0-1992 GCA_964351425.1 uncultured Roseivirgaceae bacterium | reverse complement strand
CCGGAGAGATTCTTCATTCTCCAATAACCCTGATCAAACAACACCGTAAATTTTGCCGACTCCCCCATCCAGGTATGTGTGGACTGCATGATTTCATGCGTATCCGGTTGTGGGGTGATTGCTATTTGCTGAGAGATTACTTTGGGAGGTACCGCGAGGATGACTTTTCCAGCTGTCATCCTTGATCCATCCGCTAATGTCAATGTAATTTGATCGTTGTGATAATCCATGGCGACCACTTTTTTGTTGAGTAGTATACGGTCAGCATCAAGTTGATCAGCCAGGGCCTCAATAATCTCACCTGTTCCTCCTCTGACCTTGTGATAGATTGCCCCGTTCATGAATGAGTCCGTCGGACTACGTTGCGTTGCCATGGAAGGATCATACTTGATGAGTGCGTCACCCTGTAAATATTGAGGGTAAAGAGCCAGTCCTAATTCGTCAATAAGTTGTCTAAGAAGTACATCCTGAAATACCCAGGTAGCGCCTAATTCGAATTTTAATGGCCCATTTGTTTTGGTATATATCCTTCCTCCAAGCCGATCCGTGGATTCCAGCAACAATGGATTTATTCCTCGCTTTCTTAATGTATACGCGGCTGTCAGACCGGCAATCCCCCCTCCTATAATGATGACTTCTTCATTCATATCATTTGTCAATTGACATTCCTACCACCTTAAACTCTCCTTTTATTACTATTGTTTGATCTGCAATTTCATCAGGCATAAACTGGAAGGCGATAGATTTCGACGGACTCAGAATCTTCATGAGTTAAAATCAGTATATTCGGAAATATATTTTTGGCCTAAGGTGAATAGGCGACTCTAATATAACAGGCAAATGATTAAATTCTTCAGACGTATAAGGCAAAACTTGCTTTCAGAGGGTAAAACCGGACGGTATTTGAAATATGCCCTGGGGGAAATAGTGCTGGTCGTTGCAGGCATATTGATTGCCTTGCAAATCAATAACTGGAATGAAGGCCGCAAGGACAGAAATCAGGAGCAAAAAATCCTGGCCCAGCTGGCTGATGAGTTTAATTCCAACCTTGCTCAGCTGGAGAATAAAATTCAGTTGCGCGAGAATATCATGCAGCAATCGGCCGATGTACTATACTTTATGGATTCCAAAAAGGAAGTACACATTGACACCCTCTTGCGAAAAATGAGTGTTATCTTATTGGCTCCGACATTTGATCCAATACAAAACGAAGAATTGAATAGTGAGAACATTCAGCTCATCCGGAATGATTCGTTACGGCGCTATTTAAGTAACTGGTCATCAAGTATTATAAATTTAAAGGAACAGGAAAATGAATGGGTGCATCTCCTGAATAGCTATACGATCCCATTGCTTATAGATTTAGGTCTAACAAGGGATTTAAACCTCAGTTATTACGAGGATCCCAAAAATTTGGAGTACTTATCTGATAAGTCCGTGCGTCGTGAAATACGAATTCCAAAATCCAACACACCTCCCACGGCAAATGATATACTCAACAACAAGAAATTGGAGGGAATACTTGCCAACGCAGTATTGCTGAACGAAGGAATAAACTGGGATTCACAAGCTTATCGTAGTCGAATTCTGAAGATACTTCAGCTTATTGAAGATGAAACGAACTAGTCAAAGATTAACTAGTTTGTTCAGTAATAGGAGCTTTTGAAGCCGGCAGGTATATAGGTACAGAGGCTTAGGAACGACGTTTTTATATACATAATTTGGTGCTGGTTTCCATCCATCATCTCTCCTAACCGAAACCATGGTTTGCTATTCTCCCGTCATGTAACTAAACCTAGCTTTGGAGTGTTTAACATTCCATTCATCGGTACATGTTGTGGGTCATTTTTTAAAAAGTATTTTCCTTGTGTTTCTCCTGTCGGGCACAGCCGTGGGCCAGGGCCTTCAAATCACGGAAACTTCAGAACCAATTGTGATTGACGGGGTAATGGATGAAGCGGTGTGGCAGGAGGCCAAGGTCGCCAGCGATTT
>CAYGOW010000323.1:3181-4581 GCA_964351425.1 uncultured Roseivirgaceae bacterium | reverse complement strand
ACATACACCTTCACCTTCATGAAACTTATGGTCACCTTTATCTTTGTCCTTGTAGCATTCTCCTGCACGAGTCCGGATACCTCTGATACATCTGCTGATTTAGTCGTCTTGCCCAGCGCGGATCCCGGCAAGTATGGGCTTGATCCCGATGAACTTGACGCGATAGAAGCCCATATCCAGTGGGCGATTGACAGCCAGTATATAGCCGGTGCGGTAGCGATGATTGCCAAAAATGACGAGATAATTATGGCTGAATCCTATGGGTACAGCGATCAGGCCAAAACGACTCCGATGCGCGAGGATAATATTTTCCGCCTGGCCTCCATGACCAAACCGATCACCTCAACTGCCATTATGCAGCTGGTCGAACAGGGGAAAATCGGGCTGAGGGATCCGGTATTCAGGTACATGCCCGAATTTGGGGGACTGAATGTGGTACAGAATTTCAACGAAGACGATTCAAGTTATCAGACGGTGCCGGCGACCAATGAACTGACTATCCATCACCTGCTCACGCACACGTCCGGGTTCGGCTACACAGGCTTTCATCCCTGGACAGGAGCGATCTACCCGTCCTATGAATTTGTCGAGGCGTGGACCGAGGATTCGGTTACCCTGGCCATGAATATCCCAAAACTGGCGGATGTCCCCTTATTGCATGAACCGGGAGAAAGGTGGACGTACGGAGTGAGTATTGATGTGCTTGGCTATATCGTCGAACTGGTGTCCGGCATGCCGCTGGATGACTATTTCCAGCAAAATATTTTTGAGCCATTGGGCATGGAAGACACCTATTTTTATCTTCCCGATAATAAAGCAAGCCGGTTGGTTGACGTATGGATTGTGCCTGGCACGGAAGCCATTCCTTCAGATTATCCCGTACAAGGGGCGAAAATGTATTTTCCAGGAGGGGCAGGTCTGGTTGGAACGGCAAAAGACTACATGCGTTTTGCCACGGCATTGCTCAACAAAGGCACATTGGGTGACACGCAGATACTGAAGCCGGAGACAGTGGACATAATGTTTCAAAACCAGATCGGCGAACTCAGACTGGGCGAGGGACAAGGATTTGGTTACGGTGGTATGGTCATGGTGGAAGAAGATGCCGATGGAAGAAATGCAGGATACTGGGGATGGGATGGGTTCTGGCAGACACGATTCAGAATTGATCCGCAGAATGACCTGGTGTTGATCCTGATGACCAATGCGTATGGGACACCACGCTGGGATGACGTTCTGGGTGGTTATGGCAAACTGGTCGTGCAGGGGATTGAGAATTAGTTGTGTCAACTTCCGGTCCATTTGCATTTTAATTCCCATATGCCGAATTTGCTTTGGTCTAACAGATAGAACAAATCCTTGCTCAAAAGTTGATCTAAAAACTATATACCGATAATCAC
>CAYGOW010000323.1:0-3171 GCA_964351425.1 uncultured Roseivirgaceae bacterium | reverse complement strand
AAAAAACGTAACGTCCTGATTCGCCATTCAATTCAATTGCTTTGCTTGTTATTTATCGTTTCCTGCACGTCTCAGACCCAGGAAACAGGGGAAGCGGAGGAAATGGGAGAAACAGAGGAAGCCGTAGAAACTGAGACAATGGGAGAAACAACAGAAATCGGAGGATTAGCGCTCTATACGGTGCGCAATGCCATGGGGGAAGACCCTAAGGCCACCTTGCAAAAAGTGGCGGAGATTGGCTATAAGAATATTGAGGCTGCCGGATACCAGGATGGAACCTATTATGGCATGGAACCGGGCGATTTCAAAGCATACGTGGAGGAACTGGGCCTGAATCCTGTCAGTACACACCAATCAAGTGTAACGCTGGAGAATGCCGATCAGATGATGGCCGATGCCAAAGCTGCTGGATTCACCTACTTCGTTGTTCCCATTCCGCCAATGGGAATGTTTGGGTATGACCAGGAGGCTCAGAAAATGTTTATGAGCGGAACTGCCCGTGAACTGGCAGACATTCTTCAGACCTTAGGGGAAAAAAGCAATGCGGCCGGATTGCAGCTTTTGTATCACAACCATGATTTTGAGTTTGCAGAAGACTCGGAAGGGAATGTCATATTGGACTACCTGCTTGAGAATGTGGATCCTGATTTGGTTAATTTTCAATTGGATCTTTATTGGGCAACCAGAGCCGAAGTTGATCCGGTAGCCTATTTCGAAAAATATCCGGGACGATTCAAGGCATGGCATGTGAAGGACATGGATGACCAGGGGCGTTTTGCGCCGGTAGGGGAAGGGACGATTGATTTTGATCGCATATTCGCGCATAAGGATCAGGCAGGCATGAAATACTATTTTGTCGAGCAGGATCAGACCTTTGACGGACTCGCTCCTTTAGAGGCGATTGAAATTAGCTACAAGGCCATCAGTGCTAAAGGTTTTTAATCGCTTCAAAAGCGCGTAGCGCATGAATGCGGTTAACGAATATTTTTCCGGAGAAAGGCTTCAATGCTTGATTGGTATTGGAATTAGCGCGGTCTCCATCGCCCTCTCCCTGTATTTTTTACTGCAGGTGAAGACGGCGTTATTCAAGGGAATTGCCTGGCCGTTTCTCATCATATCGGTACTCCTTCTTTCCGTTTGCATTGGGGTGGTTTGGCGCACACCGCAGGATATTGCGCGAGTCACGCGCTATGTGACACAGGAGAAAGAGAAAGTGGTATCCGAAGAAATTCCCAGGATGGAAAAAGTAATGAGGAGTTTCAGGGTAATCAAAGCGGTCGAACTGGTGTTATTGGCGATCGGCCTTTTCCTGGTGCTTTACGGGAGCATGAAAGGAAACAAGTTGCTAATGGGAATTGGCGTGGGACTTGCGATACAGTCAGCCATCATGTACGGATTTGACCATTTCGCGCAAAACCGGGGAAGGGAGTATGTCGAGTTTTTACAAAACTTCTGAGGTGATTTAAATTCGGAGACGTTTTTTATACGCTTTGGCCAGCAGTACGAAAGGCTGGCTTGTATGCTGGTCAGCATGGTTAGGCGAAATTTGACTATTAATTAGCAGCCAATTCCTCATTGAGTAAATTGAGTATTTCAGTAATGCGTTCGCGTAAGCTAAACGACTGGCTATTTGTTAGTTTGGCGAATGACAGACACTGGGCAACATACCCCTCAAACCTTGGGTCGGTGGTGACCTCCTCTAAATTCCCATAAGTCGAATTTCCAATGTTAAAAATAGTGGCGGAGGCTTTATCCAGCTGGAAGGAATTTATTACATTCTTACTCCAAAACTGATTCATAATAGATCTGTAGATGCCTTTTTCAATCAGGAAGGGCTGATATCCATTGGCCTTATAATTGAGCCAATAAGCTTCTTCTTCCATTACCTGGATAATTTCACTCGTCCACAGAGATAATTTTTCTTTTAACAGGCTGTTTTCAATTAACTGTATTCTGTCGGAACTTATAATATCGCTTACAATAGGATCAAATGTTGGGCTTAGTTGGGTCATGGCGATATAATAAAGGATACTGTCTTTATTCTCTTTTTCCGGATGATCGTTAAACCGGAGCAAGTTTAAGGAGGCATTGATCATACCTTTTCTAATACTGATTTTTTCATCCAGTTGCTGCAGGTTGCTCTGGAATTCGGATGTTAACTGTTTGAGAATTTGCTGTTCCTCATCCCGGTCCTTTTTGTATTCATTCCAATTATTGATCTGCAGGGCAATGAGGATTCCGATTACGACAAGCACGATTTCTCCAATGGCGTATTTCAGGTATTTTCCGGTCCGGCCTTCAGCAAGAAGTCGCTGCCTGACTTTTCTAAAGAGTTGAATCATTCTAATAACTAGTTATAATAATAATAATCAGGAATGGGATTAGCTTTCAGGATAAGGGCCTGTTTGAGAATTTCTTCGTTTGAGTTCATGACCTTGCCGTAAAAATGTCCGGCCTTATGGATCAGCAGAAAGAATTCAATATAGTTATTTTTTGGACTATTCGTCAAACATAGTAATCAGCTTATGACGCTAATTCTTACGGTCCGTATATTTCGCTCGGTCCGTTCGTTAAAATCCATTGGGACATTTTCCATCCCCTTGCGAAATGGAATGAATGAAATTTTTCAGCACATTCAGTCTAATCCTTTTCTCCGACAAATTTTCGAATTACAGGGGACGGATCAGCTGACGAATGGGAATTATGGGTATATGACCTCGTAAGTGAAGGATATAGTCAGGTTACCGGGGGTAATGATTTTTACGCATTTAGTCCGTCTCAGATTATCTGGCTTAGCACAAATGAACTGGCACTTACGGCTTATTCAAGTGGTCGGAACAGGATGGTAAAAGTGCGCATCTAATCTATCCGAATCCCGGGGTTGAGGACCGGTATACATGTTTTTGATCAATCTTGACCTTGTCGTGATGTATACATATTTAGTATTTTAATTGAATATCCATCATGGCTGGTCTGCCTATGGTTTGATAGACTCCCTGGCCAGGTTCCAGCGCTTTCAGGTTGTAAAAGATTCAACCAGTACAATGAATTCTCAGCTGTCCTTGTTCACCCTACATTGTCATTATTGTTTATCGTCCTGAGATCATATGTACGATAAGGTTTACTACTTTGCCGGTTGCCTGAATCATGTTTTCTGATTAACCCTACCCC
>CAYGOW010000322.1:695-4603 GCA_964351425.1 uncultured Roseivirgaceae bacterium | reverse complement strand
ATAAGGGGCTTTACCCACACGAGGTAGATGGCATAGGTGGAGCCATTTAAAAGAATGAATATATCCCCGGTAAAAGTTCCGTCAGCCAGCGAAACCCCGTCTTTTGTAAGCAGGAGAATAACCCCGATAAACCCGATGAATGTACCAATAACCTTTAGCCAGGTGAGCTTTTCGCGACCCATGAATGCCGCTACCAGAATCACCACTATCGGGGTCATGGTCATAATGAGCGAAGCATGAATGGGTGTCGTCAGGCTTAATCCCTTAAAAAAAAGAAATTGATTCAGGGCGGTGCCAAACAACGCGCATTTGAAAAGCAACCAGTGATCCGGCCGGGTAACATGCTCTTTCGGGCCAACGGTACCTACGGCCCAGAAAAGAACCGATGAAACGGAGACGCGTACCACAACAAAAGCCAGGGGCAGGAGGTACAGGGGGACTACATATTTGGCGATCGTATAGTTTGCCCCGTAAACAAGGGTAACCAGCAGAAGTGCGCCATAAACGAGGACCATACTCGGCATGAACAAAGCTATTGATTCAGGCGGGAATATCTTACCTTTGGCGTGTAATTTCTACCCGCATGTTTGAATCCTCCCGTCCCTTAGCAGAACGAATGAGGCCATCGCGCCTGGAAGAACTAATCGGTCAGGAACACCTGACGGGTGAGAACGGCGTTTTACGTCGGGCCATTCGTGCCGGCAGCATCCCGTCAATGATCCTGTGTGGCCCGCCAGGGGTAGGAAAGACCACAATAGCCAACATAATTGCCAACGAGCTAAAAATACCTTTTTATACCCTGAGTGCGGTCAGTGCAGGGGTAAAGGATGTCCGGGAAGTCATACAAAAAGCGCAGCGGCAACAGCATGCGATCCTTTTCATAGATGAAATTCACCGTTTTAATAAGTCACAGCAGGACGCACTGCTTGGAGCCGTCGAGAAAGGTACCATCACCCTGATTGGAGCGACTACCGAAAATCCTTCATTTGAAGTAAATGCTGCCTTGATCAGCCGGTGCCAGGTATACACGCTGAAGTCCCTGACGAAAGATGGATTGCTCGCTTTGATTGACCATGCCCTTGCAAATGACAGTGAACTGAAAAAGAAGCAGGTCACAATAACGGAGAATGAAGCATTACTTTCCATAAGTGGAGGGGATGCCCGGAAGCTCCTGAATCTTCTTGACCTGGTCGTTGGTCAGCTGCCGGGTCAGGAAGTTGAAATTACAAATGACGAAGTCAAGCGGATTGCACAGCAACGAGTAGCCATATATGATAAAAACGGGGAGCAGCATTATGACATCATTTCGGCGTTTATCAAATCCATTCGGGGAAGTGATCCGAACGCCGGACTGTACTACCTGGCGAGGATGATTGAAGGAGGTGAAGACGTCAAGTTTATTGCCAGGCGCTTACTGATTCTGGCCTCGGAAGATATAGGAAATGCGAATCCAACAGCCCTGGTGATTGCGACCAATGCGTTCCAGGCAGTTACTATGATCGGCTATCCGGAAGCGGAAATCATACTTTCCCAATGTGTCGTCTATCTGGCTTGTTCGCCTAAAAGCAATGCCAGTTACATGGCAATTAAGAAGGCCCGCCGCCTTGTTAAGGAAACCGGAGATCTCAATGTCCCTTTGGCCATTCGCAATGCACCAACCCAGCTCATGAAAGATTCGGGATACGGGCAGGGATATAAATATGCCCATGATTTTCCGGGTAATTTCGTGCCCATGGAATTTTTACCCGAAGAGCTGGCAGGCACTAAAATCTATGACCCCGGTGCCAATGCGCGTGAAGAAGAAATGCGCAAGAGAATGAGGCAATACTGGAAAGAAAAGTATGGCTATTAATTCAACTTATCTTACTGTCATTCAACCGGGATCTATGTCATTTATCGTCAGTTTGACACATTGGCCAAATGGTAACCGCCATTCATGGTCATATTTGACTATTCATCGAATCATTTTACACTTAAAATATTCAGGGGTTAATTAATAAATTTTATGGTACACATTTGCACCCGATGACTGTGGTCTAACCAACCACAGATTTTTTTAACCACTACTAAACTTAACGGAAGAATGAGCAAAGTTCTATTGACCACCTTGTTGGCAATGGTGTCATTTGTGATCAACGCGCAGTTCACAAGTAATGCGGACATAAATGATCACAACAGGGTCACGATAAATAAGTATCCAATCAACGGATACCTCGAACACCTTCCCCCTGATTATAATACAAATCCTACGAAAAAATACCCCATGATTGTTATGCTTCACGGACAATCTGAGCGTGGCAACGGGACGACAGATATTTGGAAGGCTGCTTTGGCGGGACCTTCCTGGGAAGCTGAGCGTAATGGGAAATTTTGTATTGACGGGGAGTGTTTCATTGTTATATCGCCACAATTGGCAGCCGGAAGCTGGACAGCTTCGGCACAAGCTGAATTCTGGAATTATATTTTGAACCAACGCGGATTACGCTATGATCCTGACAGGATTTATCTGACCGGTCTTTCACTGGGGGGAAATGGTGCATGGAACTGGGCCTCTTCAACTTATCCTGATTCGGAGAAGTTGGCTGCTATTGTAGTTAATGCTGGTTGGGGAAGTACTTCTCAGGCATCTCGGGTAAATCAAAAAGGTATTTCAACATCTGCATTCCATGGAACGGCAGATCCCGTTATTGCCTACAATAACGGAAAAGCCATGCATGACGCAGTAAGGAATTCACCAAATCCTTATAACGTCGAACATCGCTGGCAGGGATTTCAGAACCAGGGGCACAACATCTGGTGGATGACCTACAGGATGGATGACTATTATGTAAATCCAAATATTTATCGCTGGATGGCAAGCAAACGCCGTCAGAATCAGGTTACAAATTCAGAACCCAACCAGGGCCCTACGGTAAATGCAGGCGCTGATATTACCGTGGCTGTCTCGAGTGGAGCGGCAAGTATTACCGCCAGTGCCAGCGATCCTGATGGAACGGTAACTACGTACCGGTGGACAAAAATTTCAGGCCCTTCTGTGGATATGTGGAACACAAACTCGGCAACGTTGAATTTATCAAACTTTAATTCCGCTGGTGGTACATATGAATTTCAGATTACGGTAACTGATAACGATGGTGCAACTGCTTCAGACCGCGTAATGGTAACTAAGCAAGTTGCTCTCACTGGCGGCGGTACAGGTGGAACCAACGCAGCTCCGACGGTATCCGCCGGACCAGACTTTACAGTTCCGGTTTCTTCCGGATCAGCCAGCATTCAATCGACCGCAAGTGATAGCGATGGAACGATCGCAAGCTATCAGTGGACGAAAGTTTCAGGTCCTTCTGTCGATATGTGGAGTACAGGAAGCTCAAAACTGTTGCTTTCCAATTTTTCTGCTACAGGTGGAGTATATGAATTCCGGGTTACTGTGACAGACAATGATGGTGCACAATCCTCTGATAATGTTCGGGTGACTAAAGAGGTCTTTGGCAGTGGATCAGGTGGCACAAATGCAGCGCCGACGGTATCTGCCGGTCCTGACATTACTGTGCCTGTTTCTTCCGGAGCAACAAGTATACAATCAACGGCAAGCGATAGTGATGGAACAATTGCGAGTTATCAATGGACTAAAGTTTCGGGTCCTTCGGTAGATATGTGGAGTACAGGCTCTTCAAAACTCTTACTTTCCAATTTCAATTCCGCTGGAGGCACTTATGAATTTAAAGTGACTGTTACGGACAATGACGGAGCAACAGCTTCTGACAATGTGATCGTCGTTAAGGAAGTAACAGCTTCCAGTTCATCAAGCGGTATCACAGTTAGCGCAGGTCCTGATCAAACGATTGATCTGTATTCCGGGTCAGCAATGGTTAACGGAACCGCGAGTGATGCCAATGGTACTATTGTCA
>CAYGOW010000322.1:0-685 GCA_964351425.1 uncultured Roseivirgaceae bacterium | reverse complement strand
CAAATATGAGTGGACAAAGGTTTCAGGCCCATCGGTGGATATGTGGAGTACAGGCTCTCCTGGGCTGATTCTATCGAATTTTTCAATATCCGGTGGTTTGTATGAATTCAGATTGACTGTTACCGATAATGATGGCAATCAAGCTTCAGACATTATGAGGCTGACTAAATTGACGGTACTTTCTTCTTCATCCGGGAATAACATAAATCTTTCCGTGAATAACGAGAACGGAGAATTTACCCAGCTTGAACGTGAAGTTTCCATTCGGAATTACCGAACAAATGGCAATCCAATTCAGCTGGACACCAATGAACCGATGCGAATGATTATCATGGGAATCAATGGTGTGATGATCACTGATGAAAAGGTAAATGGGACCATGGATTCTAATGTACTTTCTAATGGTATGTATATTTATCGGCTAGTTACCGAAGAAGGGCAGTTGATCCAAAAAGGACGGATTATCCGCTATTAGTAGCAACCATATTATTAAACAAGCCCCGTGATTAAAATCGCGGGGCTTTTTTTATGCCCTCTCTTTGGGTTCTGAATTGGCAAGTAGGGATACCAACGTGTATATTTACTATTATGTGGTTGGCAATTCTGGCGTTTAACACGTTTTCATTCGTAAAACTAGGCTTCTGTTTACTTCTGGGAGCTATAGTGGCATGGTATTATTGGACAC
>CAYGOW010000321.1:3837-4607 GCA_964351425.1 uncultured Roseivirgaceae bacterium | reverse complement strand
GAACCATGATTTGCATGATTACGGGATTACATGATTATGGACATTTTGCTGCCAAAAGGTTCTGGTTTTGGATGTATAGGTTGATAGGGTCGCTTGCTGGTGGGCCTCTTACTGGTGGTATCTGCATCACAGCAATCAGAGTTCCCTTTTTACATGTTGGACATTTCTGGATCTGGAGATCTCTTTTGGCCCAGAATTCTACCCAGTCTTGTGCGGGCGAACAGAGAGTCGGGAAAAGATCTAACTTCCATTTAGAACTTAGGATGCGATACTGTCGTATACGTGTAAAGCCAGGTGGCAGTAGTAGATGAGACTGAACATGACCCGATGCCGGACTTAAAGAGTAATTTACACTCCTCCTGGCTCAGCACTACTGGCAATGGAGGATTCTTCTTTAAACCTGGAGGTCGGATTTCTTTCTCATCCATCTCATGACTTCTAAAGAGAAATCGTAAACCATAAACTGTATGCTTAAAGTAGTTATTGGAGGGGTGTTCACCCATGGCCAATGCATCTAAATACCCATGATTTGCTCTTCATCTAAAGCAATAGCGGGTTGCATAAGGTACAGGCTGATCTTGGCAATACACGGTCCATAATTATTGAGTGTGGAATCTGATAAGCCTCCCAGGGCAACTTTTTGCTCCAAAGGCTGATAGATTGCGCTAAAACCGCTAACTTCAGATTTAGCTTTTTGGATGATTTAATTCAACAAGGTATACCATGCCAGAATCGCCTATCGGCATATTTCGTCAGGTATACTTGATCAG
>CAYGOW010000321.1:2703-3827 GCA_964351425.1 uncultured Roseivirgaceae bacterium | reverse complement strand
ACTTCCGATTTAGCTTTTTGGATGATGGTAAGACACCCTCCTTTTTTCATGATTATTGTATTTAGTTAAATAAATGCATGCTCCGAAAAAATCTAGAAGGAATCAACCATCGCCCTTGGGGAATTTAGTTTAGCGAGGGTGGAAGACAGAATACTCCCGTTGGTCGTACTCCGGCTCCACTTGACCGTTATTGTCTATTGAAAAGAAAAAGAGTGAAGAGTATAATTGTTTTAAGTGTTATAATCGCAGGACTAATTTTCAGCGGTTGCTCAAGTCAAAAATCGTCCGACCTCATTTCAGGTAAAATTGATGCCCAACTTGACAGTTTATTAACAGATTCCAACTTTCAGGCTGTTTCTATTGGAATAATCGATGGAGAGGATGTACATGAAATTCACAAAGGGAAACTATTAAATGGAGAAGAACCCAACTACAATACTCTATACGAAATAGCCTCACTTACTAAAACATTTACGGGAACACTGTTGGCATTTGCTATAGTGGAAAAAAAGGTTGCTATTGATGATGATATTCGACTATATCTGAAAGACAGCTTTCCAAATTTGGAATATGAAGGTTATCCCATCACTTTTAGGCATTTGGTCACACACCAAAGTGGGTTGCCAAATATGTTCCCAAATCATCCAGAACTGTTTGAGAATCCAAATTGGGATGAATTGCCATTTAGGATCAATGATTTACAAGAAGGCTTTTCTAAAGAAGAATTTTTTAGTGAACTGGCAAAGGTAAATTTGGCGGAAAGTCCAGGAACTGACTTCAACTACTCAAATGTGGGAGCAAATCTGTTAGGTTATTTATTAGAAGAAATTTATAACCAATCTTTTGAAAAATTATTGGCGGAAAGAGTCTTGATCCCTCGCAACATGAGAAATACCTATATTTCCAAAGCAAATTTAAATTTAGACGACGTTGCGGCAGGGCAGAATACAAATAGAATAAAAATGCCCATTAGAGTGGAAAAAAGTATGAATTCTGAGGGAGGTATAATTTCAAATACGGCTGATATGTTAAAATACATGCAGTATCATTTAGATGAAAGCAAACAGGTCATATCAGTTTCGCACCAGCATTTGTGGGAAGGGAACTATGGTGATTTTGAGGCC
>CAYGOW010000321.1:0-2693 GCA_964351425.1 uncultured Roseivirgaceae bacterium | reverse complement strand
AGGCCGGATTGTTTTGGCAAATAAATGGAAATGGTAACAAGCCTGATAGAATTTTTCAGAATGGAGGTGCATTTGGGACTTCACGTTGGATAACTCTGATTCCTGATGAAAAAATTGGAGTTTTTATTGTTACCAATGTATCAGGACAAAATATTCATCAGAAATTAAGCAAGCTGGCGGAAAAAATTATTAGTGAAATTGAGAATGACAAGCTTTAAACTGGATGTGAGATAATGCCCCTATCGGGCCGCACTATGCATATCCATGACAGTATAAACTAGTGGTCAGATCGAGCAATCTATGACAATTATTATAGATCATAGTCCGAATCAATCGAGTAGCTTCCTGATGGCATCCAGATCTATAAATATACCACATCAACAGGTGCTTTCTTCATCTATGAATCCAATCAGATCAATAATTTCCCTATTTTGATAGGGTGAAGGAGCTATGTGCCAGCCCTGTCGGACGGAAGCCCTATGTTCCGGCCTAAGGGTGAGAGTCCAACGTGGTTTCCCTATAGATAAGGGCCAATAGAAACAATGCATTCGCTCTGAAGCTAAGGGTCAGCAGCAGCTCCAACTGAAAAGAATGCGTATTCTGGTGCTGTTTTCCTGATCACTTGGTCCTGAAACGCATGCTTTCTTTTGTGTTGTGCTTCATACTGACAAACGAAAGCAATAGTAAACGGGTAAGCCGAAAACCGATTAGAGTAGGCAGTCATTTAATATAAAATAGGATTATGGAATTGAAAGTTATTGGATTTGGTCTTGGAAGAACAGGAACCTATTCATTAAAAACAGCGCTGGAACAACTACAACTTGGTCCTTGCCACCACATGGAGCGTGTGGCTCAAAACATGTCAGTTCAACTGCCTCTATGGAATAAGGTCTTGAATAATCCGACCAACTTTGAAGCTGTTTATGAAGGTATGCAGAGCGCTGTTGATTGGCCCACCGCTGCCTTTTACAAAGAGCTTTATGAGAATTACCCGAATGCTAAGTTTATTTTAACACACCGTAGCAAAGAGTCTTGGGCAGAAAGCTATGGCTCTACTATCTACAAACTGCTTACTGACCGGGAAAACACACCAGCGCCAGTTCAGGAATGGCTCAATATGGTCGTAAAGGTTATTGAAAAATCAGGTTTTTCAATGGGTCTTGCTTTCGAGGGTCTGGCAGAAAGATATGAAGCACATAACAAAGCAGTCCTGGATTTAATTCCAACCGAGCAATTGCTGGTATATCAGGTAAGTGAAGGATGGGAACCTTTGTGCAAGTTTTTAAAAGTAGAAAGCCCCACAATGGAGTTTCCTCGCACCAATAACCGGGAAGAATTCTGGGATATAGTGAAAGCTGCCACAAAGCCAACATCTTGAAGTACAGTTATCGAACAATTCGAAATTACCCGATAATTATGAAACGGGGAGCTGAAAAATGATTAGAGCATAAATGAAGCATTAGAGTTTTCACAGCGAACAAAAGTACGAACGTATAACAATGGCTATAAGTAATTGCTTATGTAGTTTGCTAGTTGGATAGGGTTTGACAATTTGGAGCTATAAGAACATTGCATGATCAGGGGAGCTGCCCTTCCTTCACGGCCGAATGGGTATGCGATGTCGTTACTTGCCATGCAGGTGGGGAGTCAGGTATAAAAGGATTGGTAGCTACTCCCCAAGATCAGGATTATGGAGTGCTTAGCCCAGACTTTTGGGTTGCTTTGGGACGGACTGGTCCATTCCAAATGTAACAATTAGCCCTCCGTCTGGCCCATGTGCTGAAATTGGAGATGGGTTAACTAATACGGTGGGTATCGACGCAGCAAGTTGTTCCGTGGCAGGCGATGCTGCTGTCATTTGTTCGAATTTGTCGCTCGACAAATATGAGAACTGATCTATGCCATCTGCCAAGAAATTAAACGAAATGTACCAAAAGATTGGACAAGGTGCCGCAGCACCAAATTACAAACATAGGTGGCTTTGCACTTTCTCTTACTGGAGTTCTTCTGAGATCGATGATGACAATGCTGGGCTGAGTTTTCCAACAACGACGATCACTTCATTTTTAATAAAAAATTCGGATAAACAAAGCACTGGCCTACAAAGAACTTGAAAATGAGAGAACCGAAACAGCAGTTTCGAGTAGATGGGAGTATTCCTTGCCAACTAGATCAGTCCTCCCTCCTCCAGCGACTTTTTTAGTCTGGACTGATTTTCCCAGAACCGATCCTCGATCTTTTGCATGACATCATCAAATGCTGGATGATCTTTCAAAGGATTTATGAGCGGGTCAATTTTTAGAAATACGAGCATCCAGTATTGAAAATTATCCTGCATTGCGAAGATGTTTAGTTGTTCAATGGCCAGGTCTATTTTACCCTCATTAGCAAATTTCACAGCCAGGCTTGCACTTTTATAGATGGATTGGTCATTTTCACAGTAATCCGCATAAGCCTGGTAAAAATCTTTCGAATCTTCATACAGACCCATTTTTTCATAGACTTTACCGATCCTGATATCTTCCTGAGGAGAAATATTCAGTCCATTTGCTTCTTTGGCAGTGACAAATCTTTTATAGAAATAGAAAGCACTGTCATAGTTTTCCTCGTAAAAGTAAAATTTTGCCACCTCCTGCAAGATGTCTAATCGTGTGGTATCCTTTTCCCATTCCTTTTCTAGCGATTGTCTGGTC
>CAYGOW010000320.1:0-4725 GCA_964351425.1 uncultured Roseivirgaceae bacterium | reverse complement strand
TAGCTATCTTATTCAAATAAGAAAAAAAGTGGCTGGGAAAACCTGCGAAAATCCATATTTTCCGGAAACGATCAATGCACAATGAAATTCTTCCGACGATTCAGGTGGCAAAGCCTGCCTGACACCAAGTTTACCCGGTATTTGCTTTATGCTACCGGCGAGATTGTACTCGTGGTAATTGGGATATTGCTGGCCCTTCAGATTAATTCCTGGAATGAGTCCAGGAAAATCAATGATTCCATCCGTGGTCATTTGAGTATTCTTAAGCAGAACCTTTTGGAAGATCAGGAGGAACTGGCCCTTTTGTACCGGCAATCTTCGGAGAATGTGATTTATGCAGATTCTGTTCTCCGTCAGATCCGAACAGAAATTCCTGTTTCAAATGATGCCAAGAAATTTCTCATCAAACTGATCCTGGAGTATCGTTTCAAGCCTAATACCAATGCGATGGACATGCTGGCACAATCCAATGAGCTGCCCTACCTCAGCACCAAACTACAGACCGCCATCCTGAATTATTATAAATTAATTGAGGATACCCAGGAACGGGAGCATATTTCAAACACCCAGATTCAGTCGAAATACGAGAATCACATCAATGAACATTATTCCGAGATTTTTCAGAAGGATAATTCCTGGGAGTTTATTCAGCAGTTTTATGCGAGTGACCCACGGACACCCGTTCCGCTGGATAATGAAAAACTTATTTCGGACGGCAAGCTCGAAGCCATGATCCTTTCCAGGTATTTTCAAAACACACAGTTGAAGGATTTTTACAGTGACCTGCTAACATCTACCGATGAGTTGATTGTTCTTTTGGATGAGAGGAGTTGAGGTAATTGATGAATAGTATGGATTTCTCACAATCGAAACATGCGATTAGATGCATTCGGCTCACGTTGTTCATGTTGCTTACAATGTCAGGGTATGGATATGCTCAGATCTCAACGCCGGATGAACTCCTTGGCAAATGGGAACACGAAGCTGGTCCTGGTCCGGATGCTGAAAAAGATGCAAACTGGACCTGGGAATTCAGGGAGGATAGTTTGATGATTAATTTATATAAGGGGCATTTCTCCAAAGAATTGACCTATTGGGTGAGCAGAGAGCCTTATCCTGAAGGAAAAGAAAGTAATTATGTTTACCTGTATATGAGGGAGAAAAACAGTGATCATATTCGCTGTTATTATTTAAACGAAATATCAAAAAGTAAAGAAAACGGATCGGAGAATACCTATTTGTCGGTCGAGTCTTCATTAAATCCCAGACCTTTTGTGTTTGTAAAAATTGAGTAATGCCTGAATGAATATTTTTTTCCAGTACCTTCACCAAGATACAGACTGCCTTTGAAATTTTCATCCATCACTATATCGACCTTAATTGTCTCATTGATTTGGTTTTCTTGTGCACGGAATGAATCGGTGGTAGATCAAACCGATTTTTGTACCAACATTCACCGGAATGACTCACTTAGTCTTTCCGGCGAACTTGAGGAATTCAATGATCGGATGGAAAATCAAACCGGGGCGTATGTCCTGGAGGATGGTAGTGGTTCGATGATCGCAAGAGCCTGGCTGACGGAATACGCGGAGAAAACCATCGACATTCAATACTTCATTTTTTCTACCGACAATATCGGACTGATCGCGTGTGATTACCTGGTCCGGGCTGCTGATCGCGGCGTCAAAATCAGGATCATTGTGGATGATATCATGGTCGATGCGGATGCGGAGGATATCGCTACGTTTAGTTCGCACGAAAATATAAACGTCAAAATCTATAATCCCGGGATAAATTTAGGAAAGAATATTGTCGAGAAAATCGGAAAGCTGGCCACCGATTTCAGGTCGGCCAATCAACGGATGCACAATAAGACATTCATCGTGGACAATAAGGTGGTTATCACCGGGGGGAGAAATATTGCAGATGAATACTTTGATTACGACCATGAATACAACTTCCGGGACAGGGATATTCTGTTGCTGGGAAAAGCCTCAGGGGAGGTGAGTAAATCCTTTGAAGAATTCTGGAACAGTGACCTCAGCCGGGATGTCATGGAGGTGATAAAAAAGGAACCAGACAAGCTTTATTCGGAAGACCGGTTTGACCGGCTCCATGAATATGCCTGTAATCCGGCTAATTTCTGGCCTCAAATACGCGAACGGATCGCCAGGTTGCCGGAGGCGTTTGAGGATATTATGAATTCCGGCGAACTGGTCTGGCTGGATGACATAGAATTTGTTTCTGATATCCCGGGAAAAAATGAAGAAACGGAAAGTTTGGGAGGAGGTGGTCTGACAACCACAGCTTTGATCAACCTGATTAAAAACGCGAAGTCGTCCATTGATATTCAAACACCGTATTTGATCACGACCGAACTAAGCCGCCAATTGTTCGAAGAAGCGGTCAAGCGAGGGGTCGATATTCGAATTCTTACCAATAGCCTGGCATCAACCGATAATGTGGAGGCTTTCAGTAGTTATCAAACAGACCGGGACCTGCTGTTGAAAACAGGGGTACGGATATTTGAGTTTCGTCCGGATGCTGCAGAACGTACCCGCATCATGACGGGCGAACTGCAACAAACACTGGATCATCAGCCAATATTCGGGCTTCACGCCAAATCCATGGTTATTGACGATGAAACCACGGTGATCGGGACATTCAACCTGGACCCGCGAAGTGCCAACCTGAATACCGAATGCATAGTCATTGTCCGGTCAGAAAAACTTTCAAAGGGTGTAAAAGAAGGAATGGAAGTAGAATTCAAGCCGGAGAATTCCTGGGAAACCACGCTAACCTTTAATCCGGATTCTGAAGTTAGTACGTATAAACGCTTGAAAACGTGGACACGCAAGGTTATTCCGAAAGAAATATTGTAGTGTGATGATAAGGCGGACAGAAGTCAGGTCAGCGACCTTCTTCAATAATGCGAAGCAAGGCATTCTCCACTTTCCAGTCCTTGGCTATTTTGATAATTGATGCGGCTTCGAATTCGGTGACATATCCCTTGATCTGGTTCGCTTCCCATACCATTTTGATCAGATCGATGCGTTTTTGAAGTTCGAAACCCCCTACCAGATTATTCAGGTATTCACGGGCACGTTCAAAAGAATTGAAATAATCCTCACTGATGAAGGTGTTCGCCCAGGAAAGCTCATCGTGGGCATCCAACGCATCGGCTGTTTCCTGGAGGTTGATCATTTCATCTTCATCAAGTCCGTGATAGTGGAAGATCACTGACTTAAGAAGCATGTAGGCCTTTTTCTCGTCACTCGTCATGGCTACAAAAAAAGCAATAATTTTTTCTTTTCCCACTATTCATTCGGCAGGTAGTTGAAAAAGATCTTCAGCTACCTGATCCGCCAGTAGTTTTCCGTCTTGGGTCAGACGTAAATTGCTTGAGGTCATAACAATAAGACCCTTTTCACGGATACGTCGCAAATAGTCTCCGGCTACTTCGGGCAAATCCAGTCCAAATTCATTTTTTAACCGGTCCAGATCAATGCCCCATTGCGTACGAAGTGAGACCAGCATGAATTCATTCATCCGGTCTGTATCGGTTAATTCATCCATTTCATACACTTTTTCACCGCTTTCAATTCCTTTCATATACTTCAGGTTATGCGAAATATTAAACCGGCGGTGCAGCCCATCGTAAGAATGTGCCCCCGGACCAATGCCCAGATAGCGCTTTCCCTGCCAGTAGGATCCATTATGACGGGAATAATAGCCAGGCCGGCCAAAATTGGATATTTCATATTGATCATATCCATGATGCTGCAGGTGGGACATAATTTTCAGAAAGTCGGAAGCCGATCTGTCTTCCCCGACTGGTTGAATCTTGCCTTTTTTGTACCAGTTGCCTAGCGCCGTGTCCTCTTCAATGGTCAGGCAATAGATGGAAACGTGGGGGACATCCAGGTCCGTCAGCTGTTTCAGATCATTTTGCAACCGGGCCTCATTTTCTCCCGGAATGGCATAAATCAGGTCCAGGCTGATGTTTTCAAAGCCCGCGTCTTTGGCCAGGGTAACGCAATCCAGTGCTTGCCGGCTGTTGTGGGCCCGGTTGAGGAATTGCAATAACTCGTTATCGAACGTCTGAAGGCCGATACTTAGCCGGTTAATACCGGCAGCCCTGAGGCTTTTTAGTTTTTCCGCGGACAAATCATCCGGATTCGCTTCCAGCGTAATTTCCACATCCCCGGCGACGGTATAATGCGTATTTATGGTTGCCAATAAACGCTTCAGCGCTTCTTGCTTCAGGAGGCTGGGCGTTCCGCCGCCAAAATAAATGGTTTCTACTGGTTCATTCTCCAGGTAATTCACCCTGCTGGTGAGTTCAGTAACCAGGCAATCCGTCATACGATCGGTATACGACAAGTTGGTACTGAAATGAAAATCGCAGTAGTGGCATGCTTGTTTGCAGAATGGAATATGTATATAGATGCCTGCCAAGTCGGGTAAATTTTACAAATTAGTAAGGACAAAACTACGGTAAATTGCGCAGGATACGTGTGGTCATACTTTTCCTTTTCATTTCCTCCGGTATTCTCCAGGCACAGGAGGTGCGTTGGCGGATATTGAACGATCCTGACCAGGTAGCGTCTTCGTTGCAGTTGCCGGAGGGAAAACAGGATTCGCTGATGGAGAATACCCTGCGCGGGCTCATCTCCGAATTGCATTACAAGGGCTATTTGTCCGCCGCATACGGTTTTCAGCCAG